>JAEWZA010000333.1 GCA_023395575.1 Bacillota bacterium | reverse complement strand
GGTAAGGGTGGATGGACTCCTAATCTTCACATGCTTCAGACTATGATAATGGCTGAAGATCCGCAGGTTGCAGTTGATCTTGCTAATAATAAAACCGATTTCAGCAACCCTGTTGTTAAAAATGCGTTGGGAAGAATTCAGCAGCTTGTAAAAGTTGGTGCATTTGCACCGGGTATTACAAATATAGACTATGGTCCAGCTGTTGAAATGTATACTTCAAACAAAGCGGCTATGCTTGCAATGTTTACATGGGAGCTTCCAAATCTTGAAAAAGCTAGTCCTGATACTGACTTTATAGTTTGGCCATCAGCAAAAGAAGGTGTTGATGCAAACGCAGCAATTCAGTACTGGGGTGCACCATTAAGCGGATATTTAGTATCCTCAAAGACAGAAAACCCTGAAGTAGCAGCTCAGTTTGCAATGTTCTGTGCAACTCAAGATGCTCTGTTCTACAACACTGAAAACAAGTCTATGACAGCTCTTGATACAGGTGTTAAAATTGAAGGTATGTCTGAATTGGCAAAGAAGAACATAGATCAGTTCAATAGCGCGACATTAAAAATACCTTCATTATGGTCTGCTGTATACAATACAAGGATGTCTGCAGAAATAACTACACTTGACAGTAATCTTCTAACTGGAGATTATTCACCAGATGATTTTATCAAGGCTATAAATCCTATATGGGCAAAAAACTTTGATAAATAACTCAAGCTTCGTACATAAAAATCTATTGGTGAAGTAGCATTATCAAATGAAAATAAGTATAATACTTGAACTAAAAATGAATGTAACAAAACATATGGGGCTGTTGCAAAACATATATCAACAGTAAAATGCTTAAATAGTACTCCCGTGCAATATATATCTATGACTCGCTCCCGAAATTGATGCTGAATTATGTACGGTTCAGAACAAGCACTTCCGCCGACCGTATAACACAAGGCATCCTGTCTTGGGTCAATACTCACAGCTACTTACTTCCGCTGTGTCGGCTACAATACTTGTTCTTTACCTACTATTTCTAGCATCAATTTCTAACTGAGCTTCGCAATTAGATATATATTACACTTGCGTACTATTTCTTGCAATAAGGCATCGGTACAGAAAATGTTGTTATTTCTTGTTTTGCAACAGCTCCTTTATTAATTAGGGTGATGATATGAATAAAAACTACAATAGTAAACTTGCAATTTTTATATTCGCTTTTCCAACATTGCTTCTATTTACAGCTTTTGTTGTGTATCCAATTATCCCGGAATTAATTATTAGTTTTCAAAATAATGATGGTTTCAAAAACATGGGATATGTAGGATTTGACAATTATCGGAGTGTTCTTACGTCAGCCACCTTCTGGAAATCCAATGCTAATACATTGATAATAGTAGCAATCTCAACCTGCGTAGGACTTCCAATTTCATTACTCCTTGCTTTGTTAATGGATAGGCAGGTTGAAGGTATAAGAAGGTTTTTCAAACTAAGCAGTGTATTCCCTGCAGTACTTTCAGTTACTGTAATAGGTCAGATGTGGATAGCTATTTATGAACCACAATGGGGAGTAATTAATAGTTTATTAAGGTCAATAGGATTAAACAATCTTGCATTAGAATGGCTATCCGATAAAAGGACAGTTATAGTTGCAATTGCTATAGCCTTTCTGTGGCAGTACATAGGCCTAAATGCATTGCTTTTCTATACAGGAATTAAATCTATACCAAAAACATATTATGAAGCGGCTACAATAGACGGAGCATCCTTTCTGAAAACTAGTATAAAAATAACAATACCTCTTTTACAGGATGTTACTAAATACTTATTGGTATTATCGGTACTTGGATGTATGTCCCAATTTGCACATGTCAGAATAATGACAGCAGGAGGACCTGGAGATGCTTCAAGAACTGTTATTTACGAATTGTATTATAGAGCCTTTTCAGCATCTGATTACGGACAAGGATGTGCAATTGCTATTATATTTGTAATGGAATGTCTTTTATTGACATTAATAATTAACAAATTTGTTGCAAGGGAGAAAGTAGAATTTTAATGGGGGTGATGATTAAAAATGAAGCAAAAAGTTATTAACAGTATAATCAAGATAACACTAATTATTATAGGGCTAACCTTCCTTTTTCCACTGTATTGGATGGTGAATCTATCCTTCAAATCAAAAAGTGAGGTATATGACAATCCATTTGGGCTTCCGAAGGAATGGGTTTTTAACAACTATGGCGATGCATTGGAAAAGTTTAACTTTCTCAGATATTTATCAAACAGTGTGATATATTCTATTGGTACTATTATTATTACAATCCTTTTCGGTAGTATGTTTGCATATTGTGTAAGCAGAATGAACTGGAGATTTAAAAATACTGCTTTGACATATGTTTCGCTGGGACTGATTATACCGGTTCAGGTTGTAATTATACCCCTACTTATAATGGTTAAAAATATGGGACTTAAGGATACTCATTTGGGATTAATACTTCCGTATTCAGCTTTTGCGTTATCCTCATGTATTTTAATGCTTTATGCATTTTTCAGAACGTTACCCAAGGAGCTTGAAGAAGCGGCGTGCATCGATGGCTGCAATATCTACCAAACATTTTTTAAGGTAATACTTCCAACAATTAAGCCTGCAATTGCTACACAATTTGCGCTTATATTTATGAACACGTATAATGAGTTCTTTTTAGCATTTATTTTGGCTGCTAATGATAGCATCAGACCATTGCCAGTAGGCTTGTTAAATTTCTTTGTAAGTATAGGGGTATCTCATTGGGGGCAGATTGGTGCCGCTATGGTTATAACAAGTATACCTACAGTTTTAGTGTATTTATTTGGGAATGAGCAAATAGAAAATGCTCTTACAGCAGGAGCAATTTTGAAATAGAACTGAAGAATAGTGTGAACGTAGTTAAAAATATAATAAAAGGAGGTGCCGAGTCCATGTCATAACTATCATGTGGCTTTGCTTAGAATGTGGGACATGGACAT
>JAEWZA010000332.1 GCA_023395575.1 Bacillota bacterium | reverse complement strand
GTTCAAAATAAACTAGTATTACAAGATAATTTATATTACTATTATATCCAATAATATGTAAAGCCGCATCTTTGAACGTAATTATATTACATCTTAAAGCTATGATTAAATTTAATTATCATCTATTGTGTTCAATTTTCTGAAATACACATTAAAAAAAATAATGGCTTAGTTAACTCTCCTAAATACTAATTACTATACTCAACTTTCCCAGTTGAATTGTAGGTGTTTAAACTTATCACTGGAAAGGTTGAGTTATTATACTAAAATAGTAAACATCTTGGCTATATTAAATATACATAAAAAGAGTCATATCCCTTCATTTCCACATAGTTCAAGTAAATAAAGCTAACTGATTTATTAATTCTCTGTTCCTTTTTACCGATAAATTATTGTAACTTAGAATTATTCGGCAAGGGGGTGAACATATGAGAATAAACAACAATATTAGTTCTATAAATGCCAATCGTACTAATGGTATTAATAATACGAATACACAAAAATCCTTAAGCAAATTATCCTCAGGCTTGAGAATTAATTCAGCCTCTGATGATGCGGCCGGATTGTCTATATCTGAAAAAATGCGGGCACAAATACGAGGATTAAATCGTAGCAGCAATAATATTCAAGATGGTATATCTCTTATACAAGTAGCCGATGGCGCTTTAAACGAAGTACATTCATTACTCCAAAGGGGTAGAGAGCTTTCCATTCAAGCAGCAAATGGAACACTAACTGAATCTGATAAAAGAATGGTTCAAGATGAAGCAGCTCAAATTATATCTGATATAGACCGAATAGCAAATCATACAGAGTTTAATACTCTTAAACTTTTGAATGTTCCTCAATCAAGCGATGTTGACAATCAAATTATTATAGCATTGAAAAGTGCCTGGATGGAGCAAGCCGAAGCACGTATTCTTTCTGAATATGGACTTTCATCAGATGGTCAAAGCTTGCAGGTTGTTTTAGATCAGACACCCCAATCTTACCTGGCTGCTGTATCTTACAATCTGGATGGTTCAGGAAAAGCCATTAATCAACAGCTACATATTGATGTTAGCGACTTTGTTCCTGCTACTTTGCCAAATGGTGGTACAGCTCCTTATTACAACGACCGTATTATTGCCCATGAGTTAGTTCATGCTGTTATGGGACGTACGATGAACTTTGGTGCTCTACCAAGCTGGTTTAAGGAAGGCACTGCAGAATTCATTCATGGTGCAGATGAAAGACTTTTTGCTGATTCTGCTGGAGGAACTAATTTTGCGTCAGTGGTCAGCGAGCTTGCCAGTTGGGAAAACACCTCAATTGACTATTCTGCTGGCTATGGAGCCGTTCGTTATATGCATAGTCAAATAAAGGCAAATGGCGGCAATGGAATAAAGGATATCATGGCATATCTGAGCAATAATCCAACAAGTACACTTGATGAAGCACTTACAAACGCATCTTCAGGAGCTTTTACCAGCCTAGCAGACTTTACTGCTGATTTTAGTGCTAACGGAGCTGCCTTTTTGGCTGGTTTGAATCTAACTAATGCCGATACTGGTGCAATAGGCGGTTTAGATGCTGATGGTGGAGCTGCTTTAAATGCTGAAAGTGTAATATCAGATACTGTCAACTTTACAGATAATCCACTTGCAGGATTTAGTGAAATATGGCCAAATTTAACACCAAGTACTTTATCAAGTTTACAGATTCAATCCGGAGCCAATACTGGAAATGTACTGAATATAACATTAGCTGATATACGAAGTACAACCTTGGGATTATCAAATGTTGATGTTGTTAAAAAAGCTAGTACCGCTATTGATACCTTTGATAATGCAATAAATAGTGTCTCTCACACAAGAGCAAATTTTGGTGCATTACAGAACCGTCTTGAGAAGGCACTTTCAGTAGCAGAGAATAGTGCAGAAAACTTGACTGCCAGCGAATCTCGTATTCGTGACGCAGATATAGCCAAAGAGATGCTAGTATTTACAAAAAACAACCTCTTAGCTCAGGCTTCTTCTGCTATGATAGCTCAAGCCAACCAGCAACCTCAAGCTATTCTGCAGCTGCTTAGAGCTGGCTAATATAATTGAATACTTTTGAATTTTGTTGCTTCGAAACCAACCAGCTTTTGTAATTATTTTGTTTTTATAGCTTTAATAATTAAATTTTAGATTTTTATGGTATACTAATATATATAATCTATATTTACAAAAGTCGAAGGGATGAATTTATGTTAGAATATTGCAAATGTGGTTCTCTTATGATTAACGGTAGTTGTACTCACAAAGGTTGCGGCAACAATTTAGCAAGTACTTCATCAAAAGCAAAGAAAACCCGTACCAAAACTTCAACAATCACGTCAGCAGCAAAATCAGCAGTCAATACAGCAGTTAAAAGCACCAAAGTACCAAGGGCTTCAAAATGTATTACTTACAAACTAAGTGACTTGCCTCCAATCGAGGAATAAGGACTTGATGTATAAACAAATTAACAAAAATTCTTTACCTTTAGTGGGTAAAGAATTTTTTATTTACAAGTAATTTAGTTTATATCACCTTTTAAAGGTTTCATTGCATAAACACAAAGTCTAGGGCAGTTGATCTCTGTATTGCTGGTTTGAAATTTTATCAATCTCCTCGACTATTCCTTGATTATCCAGTTCATTTGTATAATACTCCTCATAATCCTGATATCCGCCCATATCTTGAGGTGTGTCTGCAGAACCATATTTCATTAAATCATTAAGCTGATCAATCCCTTCAAATTCATCATCTTCACGTTTATTCAAGTACTTTCTTCCAAATGGCGCGTCAAACACCTCATCATATGACATGTCTGGTGTATTTATTTTGGAAGCTTCTTTCTCCTTTTCACAGTCCATACATAATTTAGCAGACGGTAAAGCCTCCAACCTTTCATAAGGAATTTCCTGTTTACAGCTTTCACATTTGCCATACGTTCCTTTTTCCAGCTTATTTAATGCTCTGTTTATATCATTTAACTTACTCTGGTCATGCACCTTAAGAGCCATGTTCATTTCAACAGAATATAGCTCACTTCCCAAATCAGCTGGATGGTTATCATAATTTGAAAGCTCATTGGGAGAGTGTTCGCTCATCATAGCCTCGCCATTTTCATGCATCTGTTCTAATGTTCTGTTAATTCTATTGGCTTCATTAATTAGTTTTTCTTTTAATTGGTACATTTTATTTTTATCCATACTAACCTCCCACGCCCAATTTGGGCACAAAATTTGGTAAAGCATTCGTGGAGGTACGCCCTAGCTTAAAAGCTAAAAGCCTATTTCTTAGTGGCTAACCTCCCACGCCCAATTTGGGTACAAAATTTGGTTAAGCATTCGTGGAGGTACGCCCTAGTTTTAAAGCATAAAGACTCTTTCTTAGTGGCTAACCTCCCACGCCCACTCTCGGGCATAAGTTATAGTGAAACTATCGTGGAGAGCTCGAAAACAAAGTCTGTGCGAACATTGTGCTTTTTCGAGCAACAAAAACCCATGAATGGGTTTTTGCATTGAGTTTGCACACTATCTTGGATTATTCATACTGTTTTGAACTATTTCTACTATTTCACTGATGAACTCACCTATATAAGGTAAATTGATAGTAACAATTGACTTGAGTATATAAATAGTAATTGCACTTAAAATTGTAAACCCAATAGCTATTCCAAACCCTCTTGCCAGCCCGTTAGTAAAATTTGCCCATAGCATTTTTCTAGGATGCTCAATAAAATATACATAATCTACAAATTTCATTTTCTCCATCTTTAATGACATTTCATCAACTTTTTTAGCCAATAGCTTAATTACAGACTTTTCGTTAGCTTTTTCGTTTGACATCTATTTCCCCTTTCAATTTTTCTAACCCAACTTAACATTGATAAGGTTGAACATCCACAATTTAAGCTAGGAAAATTGAATTACATAAGAAAAAACTACTTTTATCTCAACAAATTATTTATTCAATTAAATAACCCATTCTCCACTTCATATTTTTATATTATTATATTTGTTTAATTATAGGTTATTTATACTATTTGAAATTAGAATGAAAAATTTAACATTAATAGTAACTGTAGTGTTAAATCGTTAAGAATATAAGTCAAGTTTAGATATAGCTGTTTATAAAACTAATATTACAAGAGAATAATTTTTTAATAAATGAGGTATGAAAACCCAATAATTTTATTTGTAATTTTTATGCAAAATTCATGCATTATTGTACTCTATAAAACAAAAAAAATTCCCCAGTTGAAAATTGTAGTAAAAAACGACCACACAAGAATATCACTACTCTTATATGGCCGTTTATAGTCGTTTTTGCTTCATAGTAATTGCTGTATCATACTATCTCGATAAATCCAACAGTACCTTTTTTATTAATTCACTATCGTCAATATTGCACTGGAATACCTCTCCCATTCTGCGTGGCAAAACGAATTTGAGCTTATTATCTTTAACCTTTTTATCATAAAATATATGACTGTAAACTGTTTCAACATCTAAACCAGGCAATGATATAGGAAGCTCCAGTTTCTGAAGTATCTCCTTTATGTTTTCAATCAATGCCTCATTTACAACGCCTAAATAATATGCCAGTCTGTACGCGCCAACAATACCTATTGCAACGCATTCCCCATGTAGAAGCTCAAAATTTTGCGCTGTTTCAATTGCATGACCAATTGTGTGTCCAAAATTGAGTATTGCCCTTAAATCACTTTCCTTTTCATCTTCCTCAACAACACTGCCTTTTATAGAGCAATTCTTTTTAGCTAAATATTGTAGTACATTCTCATCATAGCTAAAGATTTTTTCAGCATTTTCCTTTATGTATTCACAGTATTCTGCATCTAATATAAGTCCGTGCTTTATAACCTCTGCCAAGCCTGCTGAAACCTCACGTTTTGGTAGTGTTTTAATTGTATTTACATTAATAAACACCAATTTAGGCTGATAAAATGCTCCTATCAAATTTTTATGACCATCAAAATCAACGCCTGTCTTCCCTCCTACACTGCTATCTGCTTGGGATAAAAGAGTGGTTGGAACCTGAACGAAGTTTATACCTCTCATATAAGAAGCTGCAGCAAAGCCGGTAATATCACCAACAACGCCTCCTCCTAAAGCAACTAACGTATCGGTTCTATCAAATTTATGCTCAACTAGCTTTTGATATATACTATATATAGCTTCTAAGGTTTTATGTTCTTCACCGGGAATCAGAACATGTTTATACACCTCAAACCCATTACTCTCCATTTCATGTAAGCATATATCTGAATAGAATTTGTCAACATTTTCGTCAGTTACTATTAAAAGCTTATTTCCAGTTCTCAGCGACAATATTGTTTTCCCCAGCTCATCAAAGCTTGTTGTAATGTATATTGGATAGCTTCTTTCCTTTAAATTTACAGTATGTCTAATCATAGCTATGCCCATGCCCAGCATTTCGCACAAAGAACATAAAAGAAATGGCATGGGCTCGGTACCTCCCTTTATTTGTTTTTATATATCTTTCAACCTTGCTCCCCCAAATTATTAAATCAACATTTGTACATTTAAAATTCTATAGGTGTAAACGCCTTTACTGGGCAAATTTATCAATAGTTGCACCTACAATTTTTAACTGAAAATGTTGTATCACTAATTATTTTACAATATACAATTGGGACGAAATATGCCCTACGCAAGTTCCGTCCCAAATTTGGTAAAAAGTATCACTTACTCAACTACATCTGCACATCTCTTACAGAGAGTCGGATGCTTTTCATCATTACCAACATATTCGCTATACATCCAGCATCTTTCACATTTGTCTCCAGGTGCTTGTTCAACAGCAACTTTTATATCAGGCATTTCATCTCCCTTTTGTGCTTCTGCTGTAGCTTCTGCCAAGCCTTTAACTGAAGCATCAGAGATAATAAATATTGTAACCAACTCATCTTCTATGCTCTTTATAAATTCGTAATCAGCACCATCAGCAAATATAGTAACCTTCGCATTTAATGAGTGTCCAATTGTTTTATTCGCTCTTGCAACCTCCAAAGCCTTAGAAACATCTGAACGAAGCGCTAAAATTTTATCCCATTTTTCAGCTAATGCCTTGTCAATGTATTTTTCATTTATTTCAGGCCAATTGTTTAACTGTACGCTTTCAGTATCGTCGCTTGCTTTATGAGGCATAAACTGCCATATCTCTTCAGTTGTAAATGCAAGAACAGGTGTGAGCATTAATACTAACGCATGTAATATTTCATACATAACAGTTTGAGCCGCTCTTCTTTCTTTTGAATCAACCTTTGAAGTATAAAGTCTATCCTTTATAATATCCAAATAGAAATTACTCATGTCAACAACACAGAAATTGTGAATTGCATGGAACATTGTATGGAATTCATATGACTTATACGCTTCAGTTACTTTTTTGTTAAGCACGGTTAATTTGTATAGTGCCCATCTATCTAATTCACATAGTTCTGAGTAGTCAACACTGTCTGTATTTGGGTCAAAGCCATTAATATTTCCTAAAATATATCTAGCAGTGTTTCTTATTTTTCTATAGGATTCTGATAATTGCTTTAATAAATCCTTTGAAATTCTGATATCTGCTGTATAATCAGATGAAGCAACCCAAATTCTCAGTATATCAGCCCCGTACTCTTTAATAACATCAGCAGGGTCAATACCATTACCCAATGATTTTGACATCTTTCTACCTTGACCATCTACAACATACCCATGAGTTAGAACTGTTTTAAATGGTGCATTTCCTTTTGTAGCTACAGATGTTAATAATGAGGACTGGAACCAACCACGATGTTGGTCATTTCCTTCTAAATACAAATCAGCTGGTGATGATAAGCCTTCTCTGTTTTCTAGTACAGCAACATGACTAGAACCACTGTCAAACCAAACATCCATAATATCATTTTCTTTAGTAAACTCAGAATGTCCACATTCACATTTAGTTCCTGCTGGTAATATTTCAGACGCTTCTAAAGCATACCAAGCATTTGAGCCCTTTTCTCTAAACAGGTCTGCAACTGCCTTTATAGTAGCATCGTTAATTAATTCTTTTCCACATTCCTCACAATAGAATATCGGAATAGGCAAGCCCCAGGTTCTCTGTCTGGAAATACACCAGTCACCTCTATCTCTTACCATGTTTGATATTCTTTCCTCGCCCCACTCTGGCACCCATTTAACGCCTTTAATAGCCTTAAGTGATTCTTCTCTGAAACCATCAATTGATGCAAACCATTGTTCAGTTGCACGGAAAATTATTGGATCCTTACATCTCCAGCAGTGTGGATATTGGTGAGAAATTTTTTCTTGAGCCAACAATCTTCCATCTTGAGTCAGTCTCTCCAAAATAGCACCGTTTGCCTTTTTGTAGAACATCCCTGCAAAAGGTCCAGCTTCTTCTGTCATAACACCCTTGCTGTCAACAGGCACAATTACTGGAATCTCCTTGTATTTCTGACATACTAAATAATCCTCTACACCATGACCAGGAGCTGTATGAACACATCCTGTACCAGCTTCTAATGTTACATGGTCACCGAGAATTACCATTGAATCTCTATCAAGGAATGGATGTCTACACTGTATTCTTTCTAACTGCTTGCCTTGATATTTAGCAACAGTTTCATATTCTGATATGCCTGCAGCATTCATAGTTTTTTCAACCAATTCAGTTGCAAAAATATAATATTCATCATTTGCTTTAACAAGTGAGTACTCAAAATTTTCATTTAAACAAATTGCAAGGTTGGCTGGTAATGTCCAAGTGGTTGTTGTCCAAATAACAAAATTAACCTTATCCTTATCAACTACTCCTCCAAATATACCCTTGTCGTCCCTAATTTGGAATTTTACATATATTGAAACTGTGGTATCATCAGCATACTCAATTTCTGCTTCTGCTAATGCAGTCTCACATTCAGGGCACCAGTAAACAGGCTTTAATCCCTTATAAATGTGCCCATTTGTTGCCATTTTCCCAAACACTTCTACCTGTTTTGCTTCAAACTCTGGCTTCAAAGTAACATATGGGTTTTCCCAATCTGCTCTTACACCAAGACGTTTAAAAGCATCTCTCTGAACATTTAAGTATTTCATCGCAAAGCCTTCACAAGCTTCTCTGAAAACAACAGGTCCTACCTCGTGTCTCTTTAGCCCAAGCTCTTTGATAGCTCTTTGCTCAATTGGAAGACCATGAGTATCCCAGCCTGGAACAAAAGGTGTTTGATAGCCTGCCATGCTATGGTATTTAACAACTATATCCTTTAAAATCTTATTAAGTGCAGTTCCAAGATGAATTCCGCCATTTGCATAAGGTGGTCCATCATGGAGTATAAAGGTTGGTTTTCCTTCTGTTTTCTTTAGTTGCTTATTATAAATGTCCATGTCTTCCCATTTTTTAAGGAATTCAGGCTCTCTTTGAGGCAAATTTGCTCTCATTGGGAATTCTGTCTGTGGCAGATTCAAGGTCTTTCCATAATCTTCTGGCATTTTACTTTCCTCCATAATATAATTTAATTTTCATTAATTCTTAATATAAGTAAGTAACTTTTAGAAACTAGCATACTTCATGTACTTCATTCTGCTTAACTATATCATCAAAAACAGCTCTAATTGGCAAAGCTACATATAGAAATAAATAAAACCTCGTTCCACATAGGGACGAGGTTATTTTCGCGGTACCACCCAATTTATTTGTAATATGCTATACAAGCTGAATTATTGGCTTTTGATGGAGCTATTCGCCATATAAAGCTTAGAAATCGTTATCCCCGTTGTAGCACAAAAATCTACTTACTAGAAGTATGAATATTAGTGGCTATAAATATCAGATAAACTACACAAGCTTACAATCCAACATTACTTGAAGCATATCAACAATCACTTCATTCTATAACGGCTATTCACCGGCACACCTTACACTAAAAATAAATTTCAGGCTGCAATTCATGGATGATTTTCAAAAACCTTTGCATATGAGATTTCACCAAACTCTCACTCTCTTTAAAGCTAACAGTTTTTTACTCTTTCCAATCATCATTATTAACATATTTATTTAATAATTCTTCCCATTAAATATGGAAATTTTCATCACAATTATTATTTATAATACATCAATGAAATATTTTCGTCAAGGTGCATCGGTCAAAAACTATATGTGTCTCATTTTAAGCTCAGTTAAAAATTTTATTTATCACCAAACCAATATCTAAAATAATTACAAGTGTACCTAATATTTTAAATACCCTGCCCTTTTTTATTTTCTCTTTTTCACCTATTCTAAAACCTAAAATCTCTATAATTAATGCAAATAACTCACCTAACATAAACTTGCACCCTTTACATATTAAAAATATATATTAATAGTCACGCCTTCTAGTTGTGAAGCTGCTCTTATACTTCCATATCTATTTTAACACATATTATGCAATTCACATAAGTCCAGTTACATGAATACAATGTAATGTGATTTAAACTAGGAATGAGATAATTATGGACTATGATTATAAGAACATAATTTTAAATATAAAAAGCGGTAAGCACCGTAGATTGGGTATAGGCTCATCAAGAATAGTCTATGATTTAAATGATGGCTTAGTGGTTAAGATTGCCAAGAATATAAGGGGAATTTACCAAAATGAAGCTGAATACAAAACCTATTTAATCCATAAATCTAGTCTTTTTGCAGAAATAGTAGCTGTATCAGAGGATTATCACTTTCTGATTATGCCAAAAGCCAAAAAAATCAAAAATATCAGCACTGTTTTAAAGTATTATAACGTAAATAGTATCAAATCACTGTTTAACAAAGATAAGCTAATTATCAGCGACATACATGATAATGACTTGAGTAAAAACGACTTATACAGAGTTTCCAGCTGGGGCTTTATAAATAATGTTCCACTGATAATTGATTATGGCCTAACCCATAGTATTTTTAAAAAATTCTATGGGTACAACAAGCTTTTCAAAAAATATAAGTCGCTACATTACTCATAATCTCTGTGTTATATCTGTATAAATTCTAATTCTTTATTAGACATTTCTCTAAAATTGTCATCCCTTCTCTTATTTGCTCTATATCCGATGATGCAAAACTCAATCTGATATAATTATCTCTGTTTTCATTATTGATGTCATAAAAAATACTAGATGGTATTAGTAAAAGTCCTTTGTTTTTGCACTCATTATATATTTCTCTAGCTGACATATATTTTGGTACTCTAATCCAAAAATACAAGCCCCCATTTGGCTTATTGTACTTAATTCCATAGGAATTGAGTTTTTCTAATTTGTTAAGCATAAACTCATACTTTCCTTTATATATTTCTCTCATATAATTATGATGCTCATCCCACTTTCCGCTCTCAAAATATCTATCTAGCGACCTTTGTATAAGCCCAGAGGATGAAATATCACTGGCATGTTTTATTTTAGTAAAATCTCTAATCAGCAAATCAGGAATTACCATACAGCCTACTCTGAGCCCTGGCATCAGTATTTTTGAAAAACTTTTCAAATATAGTACATGTTCATTTTTTGTATCTAAAGCCTTTAATGTACCAGGTCTTTTATTTTCATAGCAAAGATCCGACATGGAATCATCTTCAACAATATAAGTATTAAATTTTTGAGCCAAGGAAAGCAGTCCCTTCAGCTTATTGGAACTGTAAGAAACTGTAGTAGGGTTTTGAAAGCTTGTCATTACATAAATTAACTTAGGCTTACATATCCTTATTTTCTTTTCTAAATCAATTAAGTCTATTCCATCTTGTTCAAGATTAACTCCTACAACTCTTGCTCCCCTTGATTTAAATACAGCTATTGCTCCATCATAGGTCGGATTTTCTGTAATAACATAGTCTCCTGGATTTATAAGCACCTTTCCTATCAAATCTATTCCCTGCTGTGACCCTGATACTATCTGAATATTGTCCTCATTCTCCATATTTATAGAGTATTTATTATCCAAATAAGTAAGCAAAGATTTTCTCAGAGGTTTGAAGCCTTTACTTTCCTGATATCCAAAAGCAAAGCCCTTATCCCTTTCTATAACTTCATTAATACATTCTTTAAAGGATTCTATAGGAAATATTGAAGGATGCGGCGTAGCACTTGCAAAGTTAATTATATAAGCCTTATCCGATATACCTATATCACTTGAAGAGAATAACTCTTCCTTATGTATTCTGCTGCCTGATACATAATAACCACTTCCCTTTTTAGCAGTAATATATTTGTTATTTTCTAGCTGTTTATAAGCATTGATAACAGTAACATTATTTACCCCTAACATTTCTGCAAAGGTTCTGATTGCTGGCAGCTTCTCCCCAGTCTTTAACTGTCCTTCAGCAATTAATTTCTTTAAATAATCAAATAACTGCATGTACTTGGGTTGACCTGTTTCTGTTAATTGTATCGATACGTTTAGCATTTTCCCTCCGAATTTAATAAATTGTATTGACATACACTATATGTTGTGTAAAAATATTCAAAATTAATATGAATTAATACTAATCTGTTACGATACAATTAAGTATAATCAAAAATTCTAATAATGTAAAGGAGATTATCTATGACTGAAAGATATGAATTAAATAAGAATCTCGCTCAAATGCTAAAAGGCGGAGTAATAATGGATGTTGTGAATGCGAAAGAAGCTGAAATTGCTCAAAAAGCAGGTGCTGTAGCTGTAATGGCTCTTGAAAGAGTTCCTTCTGACATCAGAAAAATGGGTGGAGTTGCAAGAATGTCTGACCCTAAAATGATTAAAGAAATTCAAAGTGCTGTATCAATCCCTGTTATGGCAAAGGTTAGAATAGGACATTTTGTTGAAGCTCAAGTTTTGGAAGCCCTAAATATTGATTACATAGATGAAAGTGAAGTTTTAACTCCTGCTGATGAAGAATTTCACATTGATAAGCACAGCTTTAAGGTTCCCTTTGTTTGTGGTGCTAAAAATTTAGGAGAAGCTTTGAGAAGAATCGGAGAAGGTGCTTCAATGATAAGAACTAAAGGCGAAGCAGGTACTGGAAACGTAGTTGAGGCAGTTAGACATATGAGAACAGTAACTGCTGACATCAGAAAAGTTCAAAGCGCCTCTAAACAGGAATTAATGACTATTGCAAAAGAATTTGGCGCTCCATATGATCTGATTTTGTATGTTCATGAAAATGGAAAGCTACCTGTAATCAATTTCGCTGCTGGTGGTATTGCAACCCCTGCTGATGCAGCTCTGATGATGCAGCTAGGCTGTGATGGAGTATTTGTAGGCTCTGGTATATTTAAGTCCTCTGACCCTGCTAAAAGAGCTGCAGCTATTGTTAAAGCCACTACTTATTACAATGATCCACTTGTTATTGCCGAGGTATCTGAGGAATTGGGTACTGCAATGGATTCACTTGATGTAAGAGAATTGTCTGGAAATAGTCTTTTGGCTTCAAGAGGATGGTAAAAATCCATTTAAGCAAGCCCTATTTATTTCAACCATAAGTCTTGGTAACTTCTGAGGTTTGTAGAAGGAAATTAAAATATTTTATAAAGGAAGCTATGCCATGAAAAAAGTAGGTGTTTTAGGCTTACAAGGTGCTATTGCTGAGCATGTTGAGAGGCTTGGCAAGTTAGAAAATGTAAAGCCCCTTGTAGTTAAATACAAAAATGAAATAGAAGCTGTCGATGCATTAATTATCCCTGGTGGTGAAAGTACAGCTATTGGAAAGCTCTTAGCTGATTTTGACCTAACCAGTACCTTAAAATCCAGAATACTTTCAGGAATGCCTGTATGGGGAACCTGTGCAGGAATGATTATTTTGGCAAAGAAGCTCTGCAACGATGATAGACGGCATCTGGAGGTTATGGATATTGAAGTTATGCGAAATGGCTACGGAAGGCAACTAGATAGTTTTTCCACAACTGTGAATTTGCCTGAAATATCAACCACAGAAATTCCTCTGGTATTTATACGTGCACCATATGTGGTCAATGTAGCCCCCACTGTAAAGGTTTTATTACATGTAAATGAAAACATCGTGGCATGCAGGCAGGAAAACATGCTCGCTACCTCCTTCCATCCAGAGCTGACAGAGGATTTGAGCTTTCATAAGTATTTTGTGGATATGATAAAAGTCAGTTAATATTAGCTGAAAAGTCCCTTATGCAATTGGTACATAAGTTTGGTTTAGGTTAAGCCTCCCAATAATAAAATAAATCCTAAAATGAGTTAAAAGCCGTAACCCTTAACTAAAAGTTACGGCTTTTAACCATAATTGAATTAGCTACTTAATACTAGTTAAAAATACACTCTATTTGTAAAAAGATTAGGTTAGTAGGTAAATTTAATTACTCTTCTTAATCTGTTCAATATCAGCTAGCATGTTGTTTATTGCATCTATATTGGGAGAATCAAGCTCTTTAGCCTTTTGAAGATGCTCCTTTGCCTTGTCTAAATTATTAATATCCTGAGTGTTATAGTAAATTGCACCCAAAATAAAGTTTCCGTGTTTAGGACTTAATTTTATTAATTGGTTTGCATGTTCTTCTGCTTCAGCAAATTTAGCCTGAGTTGTCTGAGCTGCTTCTACCAAACATAAATTCCATAATACCTGTGTTTTTGTATCATTATTTAGCTTCATTTTTAATAATTGTTCTGCATGCTCTTCGCTCTCACTATATTTTCCCTGTGATAGCTCTGATACACTAAGGCTTACTAGCGTATCAATTTTAATTTCTGAACTCTTTGGATTTTGCTCAAGTATCTGTTCAGCCAGCTTCTCTGCTTCTACATAATTGCTCTGAGCATTATAGTCTTCTAAAGCAGCAATTTGAGTAATAAATCTATTTTTTTCATTGTTAAAGCTATAAAAAAGTCCTCCAACCGTTACTGCAATAACCAATATAAGTGCACTAATTCTTACAAGCCTGTCCTTAGAAGTTTCTTCTTTTGCAGTATAAACCACACCTGTAGTTAAAAAGCCTCCAACTAACCCACCAAGATGTGCGCTGTTGTCTATTCTCTCATTCATAACGCCGTAGACAAGGTTTATTACCAATATAGTTAACAAATTAGCACCAAAACTACTTTTTAATAATGAAGGTCTCTTTATTGCAAAAAACAGCATTGCCCCCAAAAGTCCAAATATTGCACCAGATGCTCCTACAGCTGGATTTGTTGAGAAGGCGAAGCTTGCAATAGAGCCCACTAGACCAGCTACGAAATAAACAGCTATCATTTTTACATGCCCAAATAATCTTTCAACCTGTGAACCTAGCATATAGAGTGAATAGCAATTTAGTAATAGATGTATTTCGTTTGAATGTAAGAACATTGCTGACATGAATCTCCAATATTCTCCTTCTATTATAAGCGAATTTACTTTTGCACCATATGGAGCTAAAAGACTAACATATTCTGTATTTGTTGTATAAGATATTATCCTCAAAACCAGCCATACCAATATATTTGCAGCTATAAGGACATAAG
>JAEWZA010000326.1 GCA_023395575.1 Bacillota bacterium | reverse complement strand
CCCAAACAGTCTCTATATACATCGTTTCCGAATTTTTGTCCTCTATTTTACTTCTAAGCCTTCTAATATTTACATCTACTATCTTTGTATCTCCAGAAAAATCATAGCCCCATACCTTGTCTAAAAGCTCATCACGCGTAAAAGCCTTGTTTTGATTCTCAAGAAATAACTTTAATAACAGAAACTCTTTCGGTGTCAATAAAATTTCTTTACCATGCTTATAAACTCTTTGAGAATAAAAATCAAGCTGGAACACTTCACTATCTACTGCGTCCTTTCTTTCATTGGAGGAATCCTTTAAACCCATTCTCCTTAGCAAAGAATTTGTTCTCAAAATTAATTCCATAGTATTAAAAGGTTTAAGAACATAGTCGTCTGCACCATTCTCTAAACCTTTAATCTTATCAATATCCTGACCTTTAGCAGTAAGCATAATTATTCCCAAATCAGCAAACTCTCTCCTGAGTGTCTCACACACTTGGAACCCATCAATACCTGGAAGCATAATATCTAACAATACAACATCGGGCTTTTCAATTCTAGCTTTATCCAGCCCCTCTTCACCCGATGCAGCCTCACTGACTATAAAATTATGCTTTTTAAAATTTATTTTAAGAAAGCCTCTTATGCTCTCTTCATCCTCTATAATCAGTATCTTATTCCCCATAAATATACTCGTGTCCAGCATCTCACAATAAAGTAAAAATGCCGACACAAACTCCATCCCCCTCTAATTAGCTTTTCCGTATGCATGTGCATATACTTTTCCTTTTAATAAATCCACTCCTTTTGCTTCATAAAGCTCCTCTATTGTAACTAGCTGATAGCCTCTTGAACTTAATTCCTTAATAATCACTTCAGCTGCCATTGCCGTAGTTTTATATATGTCATGCATTAATATTATATCCCCATTTCTAACTTTTTTTAAAGCTGCATTAACTATCTTCTGTTTGTTTCTGCTTTTCCAATCAAGTGTATCAATGGACCACAATATAAGCGGAGCATCCGCATACAATTTTACGTTATCATTTATATTTCCATATGTAGGTCGTAATATGCTTGGCCTAATTCCAGTTATATCTTGAATTATATCTGAGGTTTTAGTTAAATCAGCGACCATTTCTTTGCCACCCAATTTGGTTAATTGCTTATGATCATATGTATGATTTCCAATTTGATTGCCACCTTGAGCAATACGCTTTATTATATCCTTATTTTTTTCTGCCCTACTGCCCAAAACAAAAAATGTAGCCACACCATTATATTTTTCCAGAGCATCAAGTATATTATTAGTGTACTCATAATGAGGTCCATCATCAAAAGTTAATGCTATCATAGGCTTTTTGGGGTCTATTTGCCTGTTTATACTTTTTGCTATGTTATCATCTTTATTTGCTTCTAATTTCATATCATCACTTAATGAACCGCCCTGTTCTACATTGTTTTCCTCACCTTTGTCGTCCTGTAATTCCTTTTCTTGCACAAGTGAGACTATTTGAGTATTACTAACTAAATCAGACCTCAAGCTATTTACAGTTTGTTCGTGCTCTTTTAAATTGTCTGTCACATGTTCAGCACCATTTATATTAGGCGGCGATTTGTAAATTATCTCTGTACTATTTGTATTTTGTGAGCTTTCCATTACATTTACATTAATTTGAGCGTCATTTGATTTATAACCCTCCATGGCTCCTATGTAAAAAATTAACATTAAACACATAATAGATATTATAACTAAAAACAGAACAACATATTTTTTCACAATTCTTCACCCATTGCCTCTCTTTCGTAAGTATATATAATGGAATTATTTTAGACCTCATATACCAAGTGCACCATATAAGCAGCAAATCATAAAATGGCCAATATAGCGTGCTCTGCCCCGGCTTCGAATATGCATCTATTAAAAAATGTTCCACCTTTACTATATATTAATATAGAACTATTGTATATATTTTTAATAATCAATAGGTTACAAAAAAGCAAAAAAAAAGTTACAATGTAGTAACTTTTTAATAATTAAAGATATAAATATCAAAGCTAAATTAATTCTGTTCAGCATGAAGAAATTCTTCAGGAACTTTTTGCATAGCTTTAACCGAAATTTCAACAAATCTATCCAGTGACAAATTCAACTCATCAAGGTACTTTATTTTATCCCAGCCTGTAGCCCCTACTAATTCTTGCTCAGATAGCATAGTTAAAACACTCTCTGCCAAAACATCAGATATTTTTTTATTTGGAAGTGTCGATGCACTTTTAATTATCAAATCAGAAATAGAATCTGTTAAATACAAAACTTTATCTATTTTTCTATTCCTCGGTATTCCCAAAGAATCATTATGCGCACGCACGCAATAAATAATTGTTTCATCAATATCAAGATTTTCTAAAATATCAGCCCCAATAGCGCCATGTAATAAGGGATTATTTACTGTTCTTTCATAATCAATATCATGTAATAATCCAGCCAAACCCCATGTCTCCACATCATCAATATAATATATCGCAAATTCTCTCATTATTGCCTCGGAAACTATCGAATGCTGAAGCATATATTTATCTGATAGCCTTATTTTCAATTCTTTGAGAGCTTCATCCCTAGTCATAATGTTTCCTCCCTTGAACTGTCTACCTATACCAGAATACAGTATCAGTTATTTATATAATTCAATCAATATAATATAGCAATTATAACCTACAACAAAAAGCCCAAGCGCACATTAAGTACTCCTGGGCTCACATTTCTAATAACTTCTTAATCCTGTTACTTCATTAAAAGGTAAAGAGCAATTGAAGTTCCCAAAAATGCAATTGCAGCAACAGCAGTGTACTTTGAAAGTAACGCATCAACTGTACGTCCTTTATTTTTACCAAAGAAAGTTTCTGCACCGCCTGCAATAGAACCAGATAAACCAGCTTGCTTTCCAGATTGAAGTAAAACAATTAAAATAAGTGAAATAGCAAGAATAATGTGTACTATATTAACAATCCACTTTGCAATTTCCAACAAAAACACCTCCTAAAATATACAAAGTCAATTACTACTCAGCTAAAGCTACTTATAGAAAAAATAACTAATACCTATAATGTGTTCAAAACTAAATATACTTTAAATACCATTGTTGTGAACCTGTAATTGACTTAGTAAATTGTAGCATATAAATAAATAAAAAACAAGCCTATCCGCCTGTTTTTTATTCATTTATTTAATATAAAATTTGATACTATTAAGCTATGACAATACCTGAAATTCTTTCATAAACTCATAAGCTAAATTGTAGGTATTTATTCTTATTTGCTATCAATTCCGATTATTTTGCCAACAAACTATTGAGTATTCAAAACACCCATAGTCTGACTAATAATCCATAATAATTGGCTGTAAATATTATCTAAGATTAAACCAAGCTTTGAGCCCTGGATATTCGGCAACTTCACCTAGCTCCTCTTCTATCCTTAGTAATTGATTATACTTAGCTACTCTATCTGTTCTTGAAGGTGCACCTGTCTTTATTTGTCCAGAGTTTGTTGCTACAGCAATATCTGCAATAGTAGCATCCTCTGTCTCTCCTGATCTGTGGGAGGTTACAGCAGTGTACCCAGCTCTGTTTGCCATTTGAATTGCATCTAAGGTTTCAGTTAATGTTCCAATCTGATTTACCTTAATCAAAATTGAATTTGCAACTCCCATTTTTATACCCTTTTCAAGCCTTCTTGTATTTGTTACAAATAAATCATCACCAACTAGTTGAATCTTTTTCCCTAGCCTTTCAGTCAGCAGCTTCCAACCTTCCCAATCCTCTTCTGCGACTCCATCTTCAAGAGATATAATAGGATATTTATTAGCCAAATCTTCCCAATAAGCAACCATCTCTTGTTTTGACTTTCTAATATTTGTTTTCCAGAAGAAATAAGAACCATCCTCCTGATACATTTCCGTGGCAGCAGCATCAATAGCTATTCTAAAATCATCACCAGCTTTATATCCTGCCTTTGTAATAGCTTCAAGGATAACTTTTATTGCCTGCTCATCAGTTTCTAAATTTGGAGCGAATCCACCTTCATCCCCTACAGCTGTACTCAAACCTTTACTCTGTAACACCTTTTTTAAATTATGGAATACCTCTGTACACATTCTAAGTGCTTCCTTAAAGCTCTCAGCACCCACAGGCATAATCATAAATTCCTGTATGTTTACGCTATTATCAGCGTGTTTACCTCCATTAATTATATTCATCATAGGAACTGGAAGAGTCTTGGAATTTGTTCCCCCAATGTATTGATATAGGCTTAAACCTAGTGCTTCGGCAGCCGCCTTTGCAACTGCAAGTGATACTCCAAGTATTGCATTCGCACCAAGTCTTTCCTTGTTTGGTGTACCATCTAACTCTATCATCAGCTTGTCTATAGCAGCTTGGTCAAATAAGTTCATGCCTTCTACTTCAGGTGCAATTATATTGTTTACATTTCCAACTGCAGTTTCAACTCCCTTGCCCATATATCTGTCATTATTTTCATCTCTTAATTCTATTGCTTCAAATGCACCAGTGGATGCCCCAGATGGAACTGAAGCTCGTCCTATATAGCCGCCCTCAGCAATAACTTCAACCTCAACCGTTGGATTTCCTCGAGAATCTAATATTTCTCTTGCAAAAACACTTTCAATCGCAATATACTGTTTCATATGTTTCTCCCTTCAAATGTTTTTCATATTTAGAATAGCATTACAATCACATAATTGTAAATATACCCTTTTTTGGTTTCTTATGCTTTTAATTATTATGTTATACCACTTTTTCAATAAAAATCACACATAAATTTTAACCTTTTGTGAACATCTATAGTAATCTCTGTTTAGTCTAAGTTCCCTATATATTATATACTTTTTAATAAATTACATACTATTTATGTGATTTATACAAAAGCGGCTCTACAGATATTTCTGAGAGCCAAAGAGTTTATGGACTTTAAATAACCTTCATAGAATTATTTCTGAATTTACGTAATTCTTTCTCAAATTCATCTATCAAGTGTTGCCTTCGGTTCTCAAATGTCTTGTGATCTTGAATAAAATCGGTATCTTCAGGTATGAAGTTTAATTCCGGATATTCAATATTGTTAATCTTTTGGGGCGATATAAGTATTAGTTTCCCCATAATGTTGTTCATATTTGCCCATCCCTTCTAAATAGCTTTTTCTTTTTTCCTTACTCTTTTTTAATATATCAAATTTTTTTGCTAAAACCTTAAACAACTGCTCTTGATAGTAACTAACTGTCAGTACATGTATGTATGCCATAAAGGGCTTAACAAATTCCCTTATCTCTTCCATCGTCCTCCCAATTAGCATATTCTCTTTTATTTCTATTTGTAATAGTGATACAATTCCTTCATTTTCACACATAACAGGAATTGCAATGTACTGTAAAATTTCATTTGACCTTTTACCATATACTAAATGTTTTTTTATCTCTTCAGCACTTTTTAAAATAAAAATGTTATTCTGATTTTCAATAAATATTTTTACTTGAAAATAATTGTGCTCCTCATTAAGATAGAAATGCTTATCAAATAAACTTGGAGTTATTTGATTTGCATTTCCATAACTTATCATTTTTATATATTCTACCCCTGTTTTTTTCTCTTTAAACCGTTGCATCAATGAAACCTGGTGAGAATCTTTATCTGTAGAAGCTTTTATTGCATCATATATATTATGACATACAAGGGCTGCAACATCCTGATAGCTAAAATTCAAGAAATCAGATTTCATAGGAATAGAGCTTGACTTGGCAGATATACATTTTGTTATTTCATATATTTTTTTACCTATCGTATCATTTATTACTGTTTCTCTATTTACAATTTCCTTAACGCATTTAATTAATTTTTCTTGATATTTCTGATAATTATCTATTAAAATTGTTATCCAATTGTATAGAACAATAAACACACATGTTATTAGTATATGCCATTTATCTTGATAAAATTCCTGTTGATTTATTTTATACGTATTAAAATCAGCTAATTTCATTTGAATAGAAAAAACAGTAGTAACTATGAAATTCACTAATGTTCTAACGTAGGAAGACTTTAAAATATTATAAATATAAAAAATAAAATTCCCAAATCTTTTGTTTCTTCTAGCAATTTGTTTTATACGTAGAATAAATCTCGAAGGTTTTTTCATTTATCTATCCCCCTATAATTTAATGCTACTTATTTCTATATATGTATATTATATCCTTTTTTATGGAAATAAAAAACGATATCCTATCATTCAATAGAATATCGTTTAAAGGCATTTTACTATACTTTAACCATAAATGTTAAATTTATAAAATTTCCTGCTATTTATTATTTTTTACTAACTGCTGCAATTTCTCAAGTTGAAAATTTATTACTTAACTAATAAGGATTCTCCAGTCATTTCTGCTGGTTTATCCACACCCATTATATCCAAAATTGTTGGTGTCAAATCTGCAAGCTTACCTTCTTTAAGCTTAGCATCACCTAAACCTATTCCAATCAATGGAACTACATTTGTAGTATGTGCAGTAAAAGCTCCACCATTATCGTAATCTAGCATTTGCTCCGCATTTCCATGGTCAGCTGTTATTAAAACCACGCCACCCTGAGCAGTAACTGCATCAACCACCTTGCCTACACACTCATCCACAGCTTCTACAGCTGCCTTAGCTGCATCAAATACCCCTGTGTGACCAACCATATCACAGTTTGCAAAGTTAAGTATAATTACATCATACTGCTTTGAGTCAATTCTTTTTACAGCCTCTTCAGCAACCTCATAAGCACTCATTTCAGGCTGTAAATCATAAGTAGCAACCTTTGGTGAAGGAATAAGCGCTCTATCTTCACCCTCATACTGAGCCTCAACACCGCCATTAAAGAAGAAGGTTACATGTGCATATTTTTCAGTTTCAGCAATACGCAGTTGTCTATAGCCAAGTCTGCTGATATACTCTCCAAAAGTGTTATCCAAAGTTTGTGGCTTAAATGCAACAGATACATTTGGCATTGATTTATCATACTGAGTCATACAGATAAAATAAAGTGGGAATAAGCCCTTTGTTCTTTCAAAGCCCTTAAATTCAGGGTCTACAAAAGTTCTTGTTATTTCTCTTGCTCTATCAGGTCTGAAATTAAAGAAAATAACTGAATCGTTTGCACTAATTGTAGAAACAGGCTTTCCATCCTCTGTAATTACAGTTGGCTTAACGAACTCGTCATATTCCTCACGAGCAAAAGATGCTTCAACAGCTTCTATAGCAGAATTTGCGGTTAATCCTATTCCATTAACCATAGCATCATAAGCAAGCTTTACTCTTTCCCAACGGTTGTCTCTATCCATAGAATAATATCTACCCATTACAGACGCAATCTTTCCAACTCCTATTTCAGAAAGCTTGGCTTCCAACTCTTCTGTAAATGTTTTAGAGCTATCTGGTGGAACATCTCTGCCATCAAAAAAGCAGTGTACAAATACATCCTTAAGACCATTTCTTTTTGCCAATTCAACTAATGCATACAAATGAGTGTTATGACTGTGTACGCCTCCATCAGATAAAAGGCCGAACAAATGAAGCTTTGAGTTATTTGCTTTACAATTCTCCACAGCTTTTAAGAACTCTTCTTTTTCAAAGAAATCGCCATCTATAATTGACTTAGTTATTCTTGTTAATTCTTGATAAACAATTCTACCAGCACCTATATTTGTATGTCCTACTTCTGAATTTCCCATCTGCCCATCGGGAAGTCCTACATCCATACCACTTGTGTGAACTATAGTATTAGTATATTTTGTCATGTAGCTATCCAGATTGGGCTTGTTTGCTGCATTTATAGCATTACCTTCTACTTTAGGATTGTTTCCATAGCCATCAAGAATCATTAATGTTACTAATTTCTTTTCCATATAGTCTTCTCCTTCATATTTGACATTTTATGTCGTATAAAACAGACTTGCAGTTATACAAGTCGACCCCCCAGAGCCTACCGGAGGGTCAATATATTCATAATTAAATTACATATAGAAATTTCACGCTATAAAAACTTTTTCGAAAAATTCCTATCTTATTATTCTCTAAAAAACAATAAATTTCTCAGAAATTATTGCTATTATTAGGCTTTAGCTATTACTGTAAAATCATCAACCTTAAGACTTGCTCCACCTACTAGTCCGCCATCGATATCTGACATAGCGAATAAATCAGCAGCATTTTTAGCATTAACGCTTCCACCATACTGAATTCTAGTAGCATTTGAAACATCTTCTCCGTAAAGCTCTTTGATTGTATTTCTGATAATTGCACATACTTCATTTGCCTGCTCGTTTGTAGCAGTCTTACCTGTTCCAATAGCCCAGATTGGCTCATATGCTATTACAACCTGCTTAACCTGTTCAGCTGTAAGACCAAGTAAAGCAACCTTTATCTGATATCTTACGTGATCAGCTGTAACCCCTTGTTCTCTTTGAGTTAATGTCTCACCGCAGCAAATGATAGGAGTCATTCCATATTTAAGTACAGCATGAGCTTTTTTATTAACTGTTTCATTTGTCTCACCAAAGTATTCTCTTCTCTCTGAGTGTCCGATTATAACATAGTCAACGCCTAAGTCTGCAAGCATTGGACCAGAAACTTCACCTGTAAAAGCTCCATTTTCTTCCCAGTGCATATTTTGTGCTGCAACCTTAATATTTGTTCCCTTTACTGCTGCAACAACACCAGGCAAGCATACAAACGGAACGCCAACAACTACCTCTGATGCAGTATCTGCAACATTTGCTTTTAATGCATTTACAAATTCAACTGCTTCTGAAGCAGTTTTATTCATTTTCCAGTTACCTGCTGCAATAGTTATTCTTTTGCTCATATTATCCTCCAACGCCCTCTTGGGGCACAAAAATTTGGTATTTCACTATATAATAAAACTTTGCTTAGCAGAATAAGCTGTATTTGATACAGCCACATCCACATAAAAACTCTTTCAAAGCAATTAATTATTTATTCATAAGAACATCTATACCTGGAAGAATTTTTCCTTCTAAGTACTCTAATGAAGCTCCACCACCAGTAGAAATATGTGTAATCTTATCAGCAAAGCCCAATTGCTCAACTGCTGCTGCAGAATCTCCACCACCAACTATAGAAATTGAACCTGATTCAGCAAGAGCTTTTGCAACTTCTTTTGTTCCTGTTGCAAAGTTTGAGAACTCGAATACCCCCATAGGTCCGTTCCAAATAACAGTCTTTGCATTTTTGATAGCACCAGCATATATCTCAATAGTTTCAGGTCCGATATCCATTCCCATCCAGCCGTCTGGCATAGAATTTGATGCAACAATCTGCTTTTCTGAATCGTTATTAAATTCCTTAGCAATTGCATTATCAACAGGAAGTAATAAATCAACACCCTTTTCTGCAGCTTTTTCCATCAGACTCTTTGCTAACTCTACCTTATCCTCTTCACAGATTGAAGTTCCTATGTTATATCCCTTAGCCTTTAGGAAAGTATAAGCCATACCTCCACCAACAATCAATGTATCAACCTTGTCAATTAAATTTTCAATAACTGCAATCTTATCAGAAACCTTTGCACCACCTAATATAGCAACAAAAGGTCTAGCTGGGTTTGCTAATGCTTTACCCATTATTTCGATTTCTTTCTTTATAAGGAATCCACAAACTGCTGGTAAATAATCAGCTAGTCCTGCAGTAGAAGCGTGAGCTCTGTGAGCAGTACCAAATGCATCATTTACAAATATTTCAGCCATGCTAGCTAGCTCTTTTGCAAAATCAGCGTTATTCTTTGTTTCTTCTTTGTGGAATCTAACATTTTCAAGCATAAGTACTTCGCCTGACTGTAAAGCAGCTGCTTTAGCTTTTGCGTCCTCTCCGATTACATCATTTGCCATAACAACATTCTTACCAAGTAACTCGCCTAGTCTAATAGCTGTAGGCTTCATGCTGAATTTATCTTCAAAGCCATCCTTTGGTCTTCCTAAGTGTGAAACAAGTATAGTTTTTGCTCCCTTGTCAACAAGATATTTGATAGTAGGAAGTGCACCAACAATTCTCTTATCATCTGTAATTTTTCCATTTGCATCTAATGGTACATTAAAGTCAACTCTAACTATTACCTTTTTACCTGCAACGTCAATGTCTTCTATTGTCTTCTTATTCATTAACTTCACGCTCCTATATGTTTTATTTATTTAATTGATTCTAATTTTAGAAAAATGTATTTAATATTCGTATATTATCCACATTTCTACCGAAATAACCAAAGTAATTTTACCTCTTTTTCTAAGTTATTTCAATAGTTTGTGAGTAAATTAACAAAAAACTCAAAAACATTTTACAGGTTTTACAAGGATGTTATTATTCAGAAAAGTTGAGAATTGTTAAAAATATCAAAAATACCGTCTATTATCACTGAAATCAAATTTTAATAGTTAAAATTAACTCCATTTATACTGAATCATTTCAAATACAAATATCTACATTAATTGTTAATATACGGAACAATTCTACAAGTTTAATCATCATTCATATAAATACAATTACTGGAGAAGCTGATGCCTATGATTAATGAGTCCAAAATTAATAATTTTGAAAATGAATTTCTAATTATGGAGAGTAAACTTTTTAGTGTCGCCTATAGAATATTGAAAAACAAATGTGATGCTGAAGATGTTGTACATGATGTATTTATAAAAGCAACGGAGAATTTAACACAATTAAAAGACACAGCTAAGCTTTCTTACTGGTTATATACAATTACTCGTAATAAGGCGCTGGAAAAGTATAATAAAAAGAAAAGAGAAATTTTAATGGACTGTAAAATCTATGACGCTGTCCAATACCAGTCTCTTTCAGAATTCCAATCTGATTTTATTCTTCCTGAAAAAATATGCATAAATCGTGATTTTGAAAGATATTTAAAAGAAAAAATCAGCAATATTCTTGATCCCTGCAGCAGAGATATCCTTTTTGCTTATTATTTTGACAGTATGAGTTATAAAGAAATAGCACAAAAATTTAATATGAAAGAAGGAACAATCAAGTCAAGAATAAGCAGAAGTAAAGCAAGAATCAAGCTTTTACTACAAAATGTAATAGTTTAAAATACAAATTTGTAATATTTAGCAACTTTTATGCTTTTAAATAATCTATCTTAATAGAAGCAGCTATCATCCTAATATCCATTCTAGATAGATATCGGTTAGTCGCTTCTATTGTTAATAAAATATTATCTTATTTTACTGTCAAAGTAAGCGTGGGAGGTTATTATGTTTTCAAACAGTTGTGGATACAACCTTTATTATGAAATATCTGGTAATACCGAAGGAGAATGGCTTATATTATTGCATGGCTTATCTGGATCTACAAGATGCTGGAAATATCAGATTGATGCTTTAAATAAACATTTCAGAGTATTAAGCTTAGATCTTCCTGGACATGGAAATTCCGATGCTATAGATACAGAAACATATAGTGCCGAAATAATTGCCAATCATATACGAATATTACTAGATGAACTAAATATTGATAAAGCCCATATTTTAGGACTCTCTCTAGGTACAATTATCCTGCAATACTTTTGTGAAATGTTTCCAGAAAGAGTAATAACAAGTATATTAGCAAGCCCTGTTAGCAAACCTAATTACTTTTTCTCAGTTATGAACAGCTTTGTAGGAAAAGTGTTTTTAAAGATATTTAGCAAGGACATATATTTAAAAATCATGGCGCATCTAATGCTTCCTGGAAAGATTCATAACAAATCCCGAAAATTCTTTCTTGTTGAAACCGCTAAGATGAGTAATAAAGAATTTGTAAAATGGTGGAATGTAGTTGAAAAAGGTGACTATTATTACAATATATCAAAGTGTAGTATACCCTCGCTTATTATTGTAGGCGGAAAAGATTTTTATTACTATGACCATGCATTAGAACTAAAGAAAAGATATATAAACAATGAGTTTAAAGTAATAAAAGATGCAGGACATGTGCTGATATTTCAAAAACCCGAAGAATTTAATAATATAGTTATAAATTTTATCAGGCAAAATAAATACGAAGATCATATAAGTAAGCTAGCTTAATAGTATAGACGTCTACCTAAAGGGATTTTATGTATTGATGCATATAAAATAGTAATAATAGACTTGTTTTTAGAATATCAAAGTCCATTACTACTATTTTATGTGCTTTTTGCATAATTATACTTTAGCTTGTAAAGCATTCCGTATAACCGTATTTCCTATTACAGCGAACAAAATTCAGTCGTATTTTGTCGTTATTAAGATGTTTTTATCGTATATTTATAATTTTTGTCTTATTACTTATTGACTATTTTTCCTTTTGTTGTATAATAGAACTATGATATGAAATTATAAGAAATATAAACATTTAGAAATAAATGTTATAATTTATTATTTTTTCAATAATATTATAAAGGAGGAATTCAAAATGGTTAAAAATTTGCATAAGTATGAAGTAGTTGAAGATTCTGTTCAAAAAACAGTACAAAGCTATGCAGATATAAGAGACCAAAAAATTTACTATGAGATTTCAGGAAAACCTAATGGTGATTGGCTTGTATTAATTCATGGTATATCTGGCTCTACAAGATGCTGGAAGAACCAAATGGAAGATTTTAATGAACATTTTAGAGTACTTAATGTTGATTTATTGGGTCATGGAAATTCAACTGCACTTGAAGATTATAAAAAGTATAATGTGAGTATTATGGCAAATTATCTAAGATTACTTATGGATCAGCTAGGAATAGAAAAGGCACATATTTGTGGACTTTCTTTGGGTACTATTGTTCAACAGTACTTTTGCGAGTTGTTCCCAGAAAGAATACTTTCATGCATATTTGCAAGCCCTATCTGTAAAACAAATTACCTTACAAAGATTGTAAATAGTTTTGCAGACAAAATTTTTCTTAAGATCTTTTCTACAGGTACTTACTTAAAATTAATGGGCCATATGATGCTTCCAGGTAAAGCACATGAAAAATCAAGAAAGTTCTTTCTTAAAGAGACTCTTAAAATCAGCAGTTCAGAATTTAGAAAATGGTGGAAAGTGGTTGTACAAGGTGATCATTATAAATGTTTAGGTAAATACGATATTCCTTCTCTCATAGTAGTTGGAAATCAGGATTTCTGTTTCTATGACGATTCATTGGAACTCAAAGAAAAATTTACTAACTCTGAATTTAAGGTTATCAAAGGTGCAGGACATGTATTTATATTCCAAAAAGCAGCAGAATTTAATCAAATGGTTATTGAGTATGTAAATTCATTACAAGTTGCTACAGTTACAGCAACCGAAGAAAATACTACAATCGCTGCATAAACTGGTCTTATTCTATATACTAACACAAGATAATGGCTATAATAAACACCTGATAAGCTTATCAAATAATTCTAATTTCCCATATTAATAAAATTAATAACAAATAAAATTAAAAAACCTGTATTAGTAAAATCGATTCTTATAAATCTATTCTACTAATACAGATTTTGTTTTAAAATCCATTTTTGAAGCTTATTATGTGTTAAATACTTCTGAAAGATATTCATTAATTATTTCTGCTGGCTTATGTCCCTCTTTATCATATCCTAACATCATATTACAGTGCCAGTACCCTGGTACTATTTCTAATCGTGCACGTTTAGCACCTTTTTTGATAAGCTTATTATAAATATTAATAGAGTTACTTCGCGGAACAAGCCAGTCATCTCCACCATGTAATATTAGGCAAGGCGGCTCTTTTCCAGTAATATAATTAATAGGTGAACAATCCTTCTTATCAGCATCACCAAGCATAGCCATTATTGAAGATTCTAATAGTGGATGTAAATAATTCTCTTTTAATTCAAAATCGAATACTCCACTAACAGGTATCCAACATTTAACTTTATTTATATTGATATCATATTTATCATGCCATTTCCTACTAGAAACAAGAAGAGCCACTAAGTGAGCACCTGACGAATGACCAACTAATGCTATTTTATTTGGATCTCCACCATAATCCTCAATATTGTCAAGTACCCATTTTAAAGCAAGTGCACAATCATCTATTTGCAATGGATGAATAACATTTGGCGCTAACCTGTAATTAACTGAAACAACTGTATAGCCTTTTTTTATCCATTCAAGTGCATAAAACCTTGTATTACTTTTGTCCTCGGTAGTCCAACCTCCACCATGAACAAAAAAGATTACTGGCCTTTTTTTAGTATGCGACTTTTTTAAATAATGAATATCAAGTCTCTGTAACGGGTCGTCACCATATGGCTTAGCGAAATAATCCTTACGATTTGGATCAGGTAAAGCATATAAGAAAGTATATGTAGCTGAACACTGTCCATAGATGGACCAATCCTTTTCCTGTAAGGAGTTCAATGATTCCTTTGAATCTACAAATTGTGAATATTCTGTCTCATAACTCATATTTCACTACCTCCACTCTTAAATTTTAAGTACCATATCATTTATTTCTTTTGCAATATCATTAAGCGCACGAGCAGATGTAAATAACTCCTCACTTGAGGCAAAAGCTTCTTCTGTTGAAGCAGTTGTTGCTTCAATGCTCTGTGTAGTCATTATTGATGCATTTTTCACCTCTACAATAAAGCTATTGATTATCTCTGTGTGTGAAAGTTGCTGTTCTGATACATCTTTTATGTTTAATAATGATATGATTGTATTACTTAGTGCATCAATTATACTTTGATAATATTCTCTTGATTTATTTATGATTTCAACACCTTCATCTACATTTGTAACCAAATCATCTACTTTATTCTCATGCTGGAATATATCCTTAAGATTTTTTGTTATATCATCTAATGACTTTTGGCTTTGATCAGCAAGTTTTCCTATCTCACCCGCCACAACAGCAAACCCCTTTCCGTACTCACCAGCTCTTGCAGCCTCAATTGTAGCATTAAGTGACAGTAAGTTTGTCTGTTTTGATATACCTTGAATACAAGCTACTATTTTATCAATCTTTTGAGCCTTTACATCAAGTTCCTTTGCACTTGCATAAGTTGCAGTGGCGCTTTCCTTAATTTTCATTATTTTTTCAACTGCATCAACAATAGAATTACGTCCTTTTTCAGCAATATCTTTGAGGTCTTCTGAATTATTAATTACATTAATTGTATTTTCCTTCATTTGTTTTGTTCCTTGAACAAGCTGTGAAATAAGCTCTGTGGCTTCTTTAACACTTTCAGAAGTGTTTACTGCACCTGAAAGAATATCAGACGTATTTACAGCTGTTATCTCTGCAGCTTCTTGCTGCTGAGATGCTAGCTGTGTAATCAATTCACTTGATTGTGCAAGAGAATTAGAAACATCTTTTACTTTAGAAACCACAATCTGTAAATCATTTAGAGACTTACTTACATTGAATTCGTTTTCACAGGATCTGTAAAGGAGTTTTTTGCCCATAAGAGCACTTATAAATGCTGCAACTCCACCAAAACTTACCATTTGTATTCTTGTAGTTATGTCCCCAATTGACTTATTTAAATCTTCAGGACAAGTATTAATATAAAATGTAAAAATACTTATTGCTGACATAAACAATACACCATATATTACAACTTTTTTATCCAAATAAAATGCCGCTACAAAGAATATTAATACAAATACTCCCCACGCATCTCTATATGGAATAAATACTGATATAGCAATAGAATTTATGCACGCTACAGTTACAATAATATACTTATATATATTTACATATGTAGCTATATCTTTCCTTTTTAAAATTTGATTAGATATAAACATTAGTGTGACATTAAAGATTACAGGTAAAGAAAAATAGAGTAAATTCATCCATTCAAAAATAGGCATTATACCTAAAATCTTCATAATTGCGTAGAAAGCTACTCCCGCGAAACCACCTAATGTACAATAAAACGATATTGAATCACTAAGCTGCTTCTGGTAGTTCAACAAATTCTTCGTAAACAGGCTGTTTAAATCTTCTGGCATTAAGCGAGTCACTCCTTTTAGTTTATTTATTAAAATATTTAGTTATTGCATATTAATAGGAATAATATTACAGAATATTAATTGTATACCAAACGTTCAAAACGTTCACCTATTATTAGTCAATATTTCATTATTCTACATTTGTTTACTAATTCCTTCCATAATAATATTTTTTTTAAAACTTTTTATAATTTAATATTAATTGTCAGATTAAGCTTTATCAATTTGAATAAATATTACATTATTTTAGCACTTATTTCTAAATACACCTTAATTCTACTTTTTGTACTGAATTAATATTTTTCATATAAAGAATTCTTTTTGTTAAATATCCGATGATATCGGTGGATAGTTTGGGTTTGAAGGCTAGCTTAAAATCAATTTGCACAAACATTATGCAATGGTTCTTCACCATAGGAAACTTCAAAATAATCTAGACTGTTTTGGTCTACTAAATGATTAAGGTTACTGTATGTAATTCCACAATTACTGTAAACTTTAAAATCCTCATCCTGCAATGAAGTTAATAGCTGGTTTGACTCTACAAATTGAGAGTACTCCGTTTCATAACTCATATGTCATTCCTCCAAAATGATTAATTTAGTATAATTAATTATGTATTGTGTTGTCAAAAAACATAATTTTGATTTGCATATATTATACTATTATCTCATTATTCTACATATATTTACTTTACCCTCCTTATTTAACATATTTAAATTGAATAAAAGCTAAATAAAAAAGCTAAATTAATGATTCCTACTACAAATCACTTAATCTAGCTTTAATACCTTTTAACAATATTCTATTCATTCTTTATTCAATGCTGTCAATCATTACATTTATATCCACATCGGCACTATAGTCAATTGCGTCATATCCAAATCCAAAAAGTCTAAAAAATTCAGCTCTGTACCCTTCAACATCAGATATATCAGATATATTTTCATTACTAGCCTCATCCCACAATTTTGATACTTCTATTTGAATGTCATCGGCCATTTCCCAATCATCCATGCAGATTCTGCCCTTACTGTCCAGCTTCATATCGCCTGAATAAAGTCTATCCTCAAGCATACGATACATTTGTTCAATACAGCCCTCATGCACATTTTTATTCTTCATAACTTTAAATAGTAAACTTACATAAAGTGATATAACCGGTATAGCAGCACTTGCTTGCGTAACAACAGCTTTATTTATTGATACATAAGCTTTGCCCTCAATATCCTTAAGCTTATCTGTAATTTGATAAGCAGTAGCTTCTAGATCATCTTTTGCTTTTCCTATAGTTCCCTCTCTATAAACAGCGTGTGTCATTTCAGGTCCTACATATGAATACGCTACAGTTATAACATTATTTTCAAGCACATCAGCCTTTTTAAGTGCATCCATCCACATTGACCAATCTTCTCCACCCATAACAGCAACGGTTTGTCTGATTTCATCCTCATTTGCAGGCTCTATAGTAATATTTTCAATCTTTCCTGTATGAAAATCTACTGTTTTTGACGTATATGCTGGACCTATAGGCTTGATAACTGAATTAAATACTTCTCCAGTGTCAGGATGTGTTCTTCTTGGTGAAGCCAAACTGTAAATAACCATATCAACCTTACCGAGATCTTTTTTTATTAGCTCTATGGTTTGTTGCTTAATTTCATTTGAAAAGGCATCACCATTTATGCTTTTTGCATATAGCCCTTCTTCTCTTGCAATTTTCTCAAACGCAGCTGAATTGTACCAACCAGCTGATGCTGTCCTGTTACCCGAAGCAGGCTTTTCAAAAAACAGACCAATAGTCGCAGCACCACAACCAAATGCGGCTGCTATCCTAGATGAAAGTCCATAGCCTGTTGAAGCCCCAATTACCAACACCTTTTTTGCTCCATTAACCTTTTTTTGTTTTTTAACATACTCCACTTGTTGCCTTACATTATATTCACAGCCTGCAGGATGTGAAGTTGTGCAAATAAATCCACGGAATTTTGGTGCTACTATCATATTTAACCTCCCACGCCCACTTTGGGCACAAAATTTGTTAAAGAACTTATGTGTCGATCCTCTACTTTTACAGCAATTTATAGTTTCTTATATACAAAGAGAACGATAAATGCACGAAATGTAGACTTCGCATTTTTTTCACATTATATAATTTGTATTTTAGCAGTTTATTACCGTTACAATACGTTATTAGCATCAAAATTATTATAGCATAATTTGTTATTGATTAAAACCAGATATTACTACTTGGTAATAATTATTTTTATGTTCTTTTGATATTATTTATTCTACTTTCCATTGATAAGTTTAAACACCTACAAATTAGCTGGGAAAGGTGTGTCAGTAATTAAATGAATATTTATAAAACATACGCTAATAATATATTAAAATTGCTAATACACAAGGAGTATACCTACATGTTTGGTTTTATATATAAAAAAATGAAATTTTTATTATCAAAAAGTATAGTTTCAAATAAGGAAAGTAAAAAAACAAGTGCTGCTGCACCACAATTGTCTAAGCTACTTATCGATAATCTGAATATCATAAAAGACATAAAAAGTAGCAGCAGAAGCATTATTATATTCTCAAGTGATTGTAAAAGACAGCATTTCACTTCTTTTTTGGCTTTTATTTATAATAAAACAGCACTGTTTTTAGATGATTAATTACATCTAAAAACAGTGCTGTTAAAACTTTAGGGATATGACCCTTGATATTAATGCTTTAATTATTTAGCGTCAACGCAAGCCATGTGCTCGATAAGGCTAACAACTTTGTTTGAATAACCCCACTCGTTGTCATACCATGATACTAACTTAAC
>JAEWZA010000488.1 GCA_023395575.1 Bacillota bacterium | reverse complement strand
TCAATAATTGCATATAATCAGCCTCTTACTAAAGCAAAAATAGAGCAAATACGTGGAGTTAATTCTGATAGTGCTGTTACAAGACTATTGGAAAGAAACCTAATAAGAGAAGCTGGAAAGCTAGATGCACCTGGAAGACCAAGACTATATGAAACAACTGATGAATTTTTAAAGTGTTTTGGCTTTAAATCCATAAGAGACTTGCCAATGCTTGATATTGAAGATTTGAGCCAATTAAATTTAGATGAACTTCTTGATGAAGGAAATGCTAAATAGGGTTAAATAATATTGGAATGTACATGATTTAAACGTAAATAAAGTGTCAAAAATAACCAAGAGGTGATTTCTCTATTGGTTATTTTTTTTGTGTGTTTAGCAATAATTTTAATAATTATATTCATTATTCAGTACAAGTTTAAAATTGGAGTGTCATTTATGATGGAAAATTTAGCATGTACTGTCTTTATAACTATATACTTTTTTGGAGATAAGCTTAAAAAAAAGATTGCTGTTTATCCTCGAAATAAGAAGAAGACAAAAAAAATAGATAAAGAATCTCCTAAAAGTAAAAAAAATTTTAAAAAGATTACAAAGAGTATTATTAGTATTGCAGAAATTTTAGAAGATTTTAAAAAAAGAATTATATTAGAAGAATTAAGATTTTACTTAAGAGAAGGTACAGGAAATGCCTTTAATACAGCGATATTATATGGTCTAGTTTGGAATTTATTTGGGATATTACAGGCACTAATTATAAATCAATTTACTGTAAGAAATAAAGACATAAAAATAGAAACAGATTTCAGAGAAAAAGTGTGGAGTTTAAACTTCCATTGCATATTTAGCATTAAAATTGTAAACATTATACTTATGTGTAAAGAAATATTAATATATTATTTAAAAAATAGAAAAGGTGGTGAGGCTGATGTCAGACCATCCAATAGAAGGTCTAATGACTACAGCAATGCAAAGTATTAAGGAAATGGTGGATGTAAATACTATTGTTGGAGATGCTGTTCAGACACCTGATGGAACAGTAATAATTCCTATATCTAAAGTGTGCTTTGGGTTTGCAGCTGGAGGTGGTGATTATGGACAGCAATCTACTGGAAATAATTCAGATTCAGAAGGCGGAAGCAAGTTACCCTTTGCAGGAGGTAGTGGAGCAGGAGTTTCCATTAATCCTGTAGCATTTATGGTATGCGGTGAAAATCATGTTAAGTTACTCCCAGTAGATATAAATACATCAGTAGACAAAGTTCTAGATTTGATACCAGGGATAATTGACAAAATTAATGGAGCTCTAGACTCAAAGATATCAAATAAGAAGGAGCATAGTAATAAAAAGAAAAATAAGGAGGAGGACAAGGATAAGGAGGAGGATGATGAATAGCAAAAGCTAATATAGCTATTGCAAAACTAGAATAGAATAGCTACTAGTTAACTGTTCATATAGTACTATCGTACAGTATATATCTATGGATTGCTCCGAAATTGATGCTGAAAGTATACTGTTTCTGGACCATTGATATATACTGCTACTATTTACTGTTTCTTGCAATAAGTAATCTGTATACAGAAATTGTGGGTTGCAAAAGCCATTTAATTTTAACTTGTTATTGACTCTAATAATAATGAATAATAAAATACATGTGAAGTATTTTGAAAAAGGATGACATAATATGGAAGATATGAGATTGCAGAAGTTTTTAGCCCATGCTGGTGTAGCTTCAAGGAGAATGGCTGAAAATTATATAAAGCAGGGAAGAGTCGCTGTAAATAATAAGATAATTACAGATATGGGTGTTGTTGTAACAAATGCAGACAAGGTTGCTGTAGACGGTAAATTAGTTGAGTGTAAAGAAGAACAGATATATATAATGCTACATAAACCTACGGGATATGTTTCAAGTGCAAGAGATCAATTTGGAAGGCAGACAGTTTTAGACCTTGTAAGCGATATTAATATTCGTTTGTATCCCGTTGGCCGGCTTGATTACGATACATCGGGACTTATATTATTAACAAATGATGGGGATTTTACATATAAATTAACTCATCCTAAGCATGAGGTTGAAAAGGTTTATGAGGCATTAATTTCAGGTGTTCCACAAAAAGATGAAATTAAAATGTTTGAAAAGGGGCTTGAAATTGAGGATTATACAACTTCTCCAGCAAAAATACATATTAAAAATGTAATTGGAAATAAAGCACTGGTGCATATAACTATCCATGAAGGCAAAAACAGACAGGTTAGAAAAATGTGTGAAGCTATAGGCCATAATGTTCTTGCATTAAAAAGAATTTCAATAGGACCTATAGCTCTTGGTGATTTACCAGAAGGAAAATGGAGAAAGCTTACAGCTTCAGAATTAAAAAGTTTAAAAGCCTAGCTTCAAATGAAATTTTTTGATAGAAGTTGTAAACATTTTCGTGCATCGTTATATTAATAAAAATCATAAATTCTATTTGAACTATATACAAGTATGAATATTATAAATATAAAATAAATTACCGATAAAACAATACCAACAATGGTTAATATTCCTTGAATTTTAAAGTATTTATTCAAAGATGTAAATACTTCATTTAGCGTATGAGGATTATTACTCTGTTTGTAGTTTTTTATGTTGTCAGAACCCTTATTAAGAGCTATTCCGGCAAAAATCATAGGAACTCCAAATGCAGCAGTTATAATGGCTATGCATGAAATTGCGCCTGCTATAATAGTATATATACCCATGAATTTCATCCAACCTGATAGACTGTCAATCATTGAGTTCATAATAAAATTATTTTGTGGGATTCCATTTGCGTCATAATAATATTGTTGATTCATATTATACTGTTGATTGTTTGAATTATATAACTCCTGTTCATTTGAACTTCCTTCAGTATCATTGTTTTGCATTGGATTATTTGTGTCATATTGATTGTCCATTTTTACACTCCTCAAGTATTGATTTATAAATATTATAAGTAGATTATAGCATTAGTAACCCTATTAAAAAAGAAAATTTATTATCATTTTTTGTATTTCAAGCTTAACTTTGCCACATAGTCAATAGTTGCGAAAAATTTATTATGAAGAAAATAATAAATGGGATAACTAAGAGAATCAGCCTTGACACTACATTAGTACATAATATATAATAATTATTACTAGATAATAATAACTAATAATAAAAAATAAAGTAAAGAAAATAATTTTCTTAAAGAGGTGATTTGCATATGTCACAGAATGATAAAATTGAGAACTTAAAAAGCTTGAAGAGTACCATCGCATTAGGTGGTGGACAGGATAAAATTGAAAAAAGACATAATGATGGGAAGCTTACTGCAAGAGAAAGAATAGATTTGTTATTTGATGAAAATAGTTTTGTAGAAATTGATGCTTTCATTGAGTCTAGATGTTTTGACTTTGGTATGCAAAAGAAAAAGCTTGCAGGTGATGGTGTAGTTACTGGATATGGAACAGTAGATGGAAGAAAAGTATTTGTTGCTTCTCAGGACTTTACAGTTATTGGCGGTTCACTTGGTGAGATGCATGCCAAAAAAATTACAAAGGTAATGGATATGGCATTAAAAATGGGAGCACCATTTATTTCAATTAATGATTCAGGTGGAGCACGAATTGAAGAAGGTCTTGATGCACTTTCAGGATATGGTGATATATTCTATAGAAATACTCTAGCTTCTGGAGTTATTCCACAAATTTCAGTAATTATGGGACCTTGTGCAGGTGGGGCGGTATATTCTCCAGCAATTACAGATTTCATTTTCATGGTAGATAAAACCAGTCAAATGTTTATTACAGGTCCTCAAGTAATTAAATCAGTTACAGGAGAAGATGTTACTGCTGAGACTCTTGGTGGTGCTGATGTACACACAGCAGTTAGCGGTGTTGCACATTTTAAGTGTGCTAGTGAGCAAGATTGTATTGAGGATATAAAGATTTTGCTTAGCTTTATACCTGATAACAATGTTTCTGATACTATGTATTATGGTGTAACTGAAGAGGCTGATAGATTAGTTGATAGCTTGAATGAAATTATTCCTGAAGAATCAAATAAAGCATATGATATGTATGAGGTTATTAGTCAAATTGTTGATGATGGCAATTTCTTTGAAATACAGAGTTATTTTGCTCAAAATATGATAATTGGTTTTGGTAGATTAAACGGTAAATCTGTAGGTATTGTTGCTAATCAACCAAAAGTTATGGCTGGTTCATTAGATATGAATGCAGCAGATAAAGCTGCTCGTTTTGTTCGTTTCTGCGATGCCTTCAATATTCCAGTAGTATCTTTGACTGACGTTCCAGCATTTCTACCTGGTGTTGCACAAGAGCATAACGGTATAATCAGACATGGTGCTAAATTATTATATGCATTCTCCGAGGCTACTGTACCAAAGGTTAATGTAATTTTAAGAAAAGCATATGGTGGAGCATATATAGCAATGAACAGTAAAACTATAGGTGCTGATATGGTGTTAGCATGGCCTTCAGCAGAAATTGCAGTAATGGGACCAGACGGTGCTGCAAATATTATATTTAAAAAGGATATTGCTGCTTCTGAGAATCCTACAGAAACCAGAAAAGAAAAGATTGCAGAATACAGAGATAAGTTTTCAAATCCATATGTTGCTGCTGCAAGAGGATATGTTGATGATGTTATTGAGCCAGCAGAAACAAGAAAGAGAATAATATTAGCTCTTGAAATGCTAAACACAAAGAGGGAAAATAGACATTCTAAGAAACACGGAAATATTCCTCTATAATACAAATTAATCTTGCGGCTGAGTTTATACATACCGTAGGAATTGGGTGAATCTAATTTACCTCAAATAAATAAGATGGGGTAGAAGTTTATTTATATAAAAAGTAGGGTGTAGATAGGCTAAACATAAAATATGTGGTGAGACTACACAAAGAATAAAATTATTGTTTATGCCGAAAGTAGGCGTAGGAGGTTAAAGATGAGTAAATATATAATAAAAGTTAATGGAAATCCATATGAAGTTGAAGTTCAAGAAGTTGGAGGCACAGCTTCAAAGGCTGCTGCACCAGCTGCAAAAATACCAGCTAAGGCGTCTGCTCCTCGTGCAGCAAAGGTAGCGCAAACTGCTTCAGGTAATGCAGGAGAAGTAATTGCACCAATGCCTGGAACTGTTCTAAAACTAAAGGTAGCTGATGGAGATATAGTAAAAAAAGGTCAGGTAATCTTAATATTAGAAGCAATGAAAATGGAAAATGAGATAGTATCAACAGCAGACGGAAAAGTTACACTTAATGTTAGTGCAGGTCAAGCTGTAGTTGCTCGTGAAGTAATGGCAACTGTTGAATAAAAAGCGATGTTAATTTGGCAAATTATTAATGGATATATATCGTAAACCCTAAAACTATCTTCAATATGGACTGTTCAGATATAGTATGAAATATATCAATATTTACACTAAGAAGATAGAAGGTTAAAGCTACTAAAATAATTAGTAAAGGGGGATTGAGTCCATTCCAGTAGGTTACAGAAGCATATGTAAAATACAGGGGTATGGATATAATTATGGCAGGAGTAAGAATTACTGAAACAGTGCTTAGAGATGCTCATCAGTCACTTATTGCAACAAGGATGAGAACAGAAGAAATGCTTCCTATAGTTGAGAAGCTTGACAATATAGGTTATCACTCATTAGAAGCATGGGGCGGAGCTACCTTCGATGCATCAATGAGATTTTTAAATGAGGATCCCTGGGAAAGACTCAGAAAAATAAAGAAAGTAGCAAAAAAGACTAAACTTCAAATGCTACTTAGAGGACAGAACCTTTTAGGTTACAAGCATTATGCAGATGACGTAGTAGAATATTTTGTACAAAAAGCTGTTGCAAATGGTATGGATATTATGAGAATATTCGATGCCTTAAACGACCCTAGAAATATAGAAACTGCAATGAAAGCTTGTAAAAAGGAAGGCGGTCATGCACAAGGCTGTATTTGCTATACAATAAGCCCAGTTCATAGTTTGGAGCTTTTTGTAAAGGATGCAAAGAGGCTTGAAAGCATGGGTGCAGATTCAATTTGTATAAAGGATATGGCAGGGCTATTAGTGCCTTATCAGGCGTACGATTTAGTTAAAGCGCTAAAAGAAAATGTAAGTGTGCCAATTCAATTGCATACTCACTATACAAGCGGTGTGGCTTCAATGACATATATAAAGGCTATAGAGGCTGGAGTTGACGTAGTGGATTGTGCTATTTCACCTATGGCACTTGGAACCTCACAGCCGCCAACAGAGCCATTGGTAGCGACTCTTAAGGATACAGCTTATGACACAGGTTTGGATTTAGAAAAACTAAGTGAAATTGCTGATTATTTCAGGCCTTTAAAGGAAAAGTACATTGAGAGCGGACTTCTAGATGTCAAGGTAATGGGTGTTGATGTTAATACACTTATTTATCAGGTTCCAGGAGGAATGTTATCTAATCTTGTTTCACAGCTAAAGCAGTCAAATGCCTTAGATAAATACGAAGAAGTTTTAAAGGAAGTGCCTAGAGTTAGAGAGGATTTCGGTTTCCCTCCATTGGTAACGCCTTCAAGTCAGATAGTTGGAACACAAGCTGTTCTTAATGTTTTAACTGGTGAAAGATACAAAATGGTTCCTAAAGAGTCAAAGGGTGTTGTTAAAGGTGAATATGGTAAGAGTCCAGCACCTATTAGCGAAGAAATATTAAAGAAAATATTAGGTGATGAACAACCAATAACTTGTAGACCAGCCGACTTAATTGAGCCTGAGCTTGAGAATATTAAAGCAGCAATAAAGGAATACATTGAACAGGATGAGGATGTACTATCTTATGCAATGCTTCCACAGGTTGCTGAAAAGTTCTTTAAGCAGAGAATAGAAGATAGAAAAAAAGCGGAGACTAATGCTGATGGTGCATCAAAAGCAAATGGTGATATCAATCCAGAAGTAGTAGCTGCAATATCTGCTGCTGTTTGTGAAATGGGCAAAAGAGATGGCAAGGATTATTACGTAGGAAATATAAAGCAGCTGAGCAATCAAAATAGATGGAGCTTGTACGGTATGCTTGATAGATTTAGAACTAAGATATAGACTAGATTATGATATAAAATTATATTTTGAATTAGATATCTTCACCAGCATAATAAAATGATGCTGAACATTTTATTACGCTGGACACACATAATCCCTTAAAAGGCCTCCAGTCAATGACGACTGAAGGCCTTTTAACTGTCATTCGCACCCCTTATGCAAATACACATAATTTTGCTTATTGCTGAAAAATTCCATTACAGCAACGTCAGAGCCAACTTTTATTCGTTTACCGCATTTTAAACAGTAAAAATTGACATGCTTCATTTTTTGGTAGGACACAGTTGGTGTTATGTCTTTAAGCTTTTGCCAGCTTTTCCAACCTACCTTACATAAGGGTATCCTATTGTCGAAATCAGAAAACACCCATCTTAAAAGCTTGTGAAAATGAAAAGGGTATCTGGTATATTTAATATATTCAGCGGGAAGTCCTAAATTAATGGTGTATAACTCAAAATTTTTCTCCACTACATCCTGTATTCTTCCGGTAATTTGAGTTACATACCAGCAAAAGCCCTGTTGAGTAAGCCAGCTTTTAAGTCTTTCGAACATATAGCCTCTACAAATTTCAATTGTCTCGTCCTGTGAAACTTGTAGAGCTTCAAAGGCTTTAACTGCTATGTCCAGAACATCATCTAGATATAGCTTTTTTTTGAAATTTCCCATGTTATATAACTCAACAGGAATAATATCAAAATAATATTCATTTGTTTCTGGCCTATAGAAACCTATACAGGTTCCACCAACAAAGCTTCCGCTTCCAGCATCATCTATTTGTATCATAGAAACCTCCATGCCTACTTTGGGCATAAAGTATTGTTAATAATCAGTTGGAAAAATACATAATTCTATTATTAGTATATATTTAATTAATATGTAATGATTATATAATAAAAAATGTAGACTTTATCAATCGAATTGAAGCAACAATGTATGACTCACATAATTATTAATTTAACTCGTTTTGCTAATTTATTTCTGAACTAAGTTTAGTATAACAGTAAAAGTACTTGCTTTCTGGTACTTCCGTACAAACTTACCTAAATGGGCTACTCCCAAGATATTTGTTGAATTAGTATTGGTTCATCATAGTTAATTATACCGTAGCTTACATTCAGCATCCATGCTTCATTGTAAGCTGGTAAAATTCAACTATTTTTTACCTACAAATTCAAACAAATATCTTTAACCAAGCATCCCATTTATCTAAGTTGTACTCGCGTACCAGTATAGCAATAAACTATATTTATAGGTATTCATACTTGTCGATAGAAAGTTAAGTGGGAAATAATTGTATGAAATTATGTTTGTTTACCTACATTTCATTGCAAAAGTAACTATCTAAAAAACATTATTTTGCAAGTGCTTGATTTTTATCTTGCAAAAAGGTAAAATGTAGTTATTATATTTGAAAATTAGTTCAACTTTTAGATATTAGATTAATAGAGGGGGTTTTTACTCCCTCTAAATATTTATCTAAAGTAAATCAGACATTAAGCCTTAGCTTTTTGCTGATGGTAATTGACTTTAACTTATATTACATTAAATTTTTAGGCTGGTGAAGTTATGAATCAACAAAAGAATAATGATCTGTTATTTATTATACAACAGAGATATGATGACTTTAGCAAGGGGCAGAAGCTGATTGCCAATTATATCGTTGACCATTACGATAAAGCGGCATATGTAACAGCGGCTAAACTTGGTGAAATAGTTGGCGTAAGTGAATCAACTGTTGTTAGGTTTGCAATTGAACTTGGCTATGATGGGTATCCAAAGCTGCAAAAGGCTTTACAGGAACTTATAAAGAGTAAATTGACTTCTGTTCAAAGGATAGAGGTTTCTTCTAACAGGATAAATGAAGATAACGTTTTGAAAAGTGTGCTACAATCTGATATTGAAAAGATTAAAATTACACTTGAACAAATTGAACTAAATGATTTTAATAATGTGGTGGAGACTATTTTAAATGCTAATAGGATATTTATTCTAGGAGTTAGAAGTTCAGCTACTCTTGCAAGTTTTCTTGGTTTTTATTTCAATTTAATTTTTGATAATGTTAGACTTGTTCACACAACAAGCGTTAGCGAAATGTTTGAACAAATAATGAGAGCCCAATCTGGCGATGTTGTTATTGGTATAAGTTATCCAAGGTATTCAAAGAGAACAATTAAAGCAATGCAATTTGCAAAGTCCCAAGGCGCTAAAACAATAGCACTGACAGACAGCATTGAATCTCCGGTTGCTCAGTGTGCAGATTTGTCACTACTTGCAAGAAGTGATATGGCATCCTTTGTCGATTCTCTGGTTGCACCTCTTAGTGTAATAAATGCACTAATTGCAGCTATAGGTATGAGACGTAAAAATGAGGTATATAATACATTTGAACACCTTGAAAAGGTTTGGGATGAATACAACGTATATGACAAAGATGACAATCATGACGTTAAATTATAATGAAATAAAATTTTCTACAATCGAAAAATTTTATATTGAGTTTAGGCATTATAACGAGGCAAAAAATGTACCACACTTCTATAAGTGGTGGGTATAGATTTGGTTACGTTTTAGAAATTAATTGAATAATAGCTGGAGCTTTATTTATTATATTAAAGAAATTTGAAAGGAAAAAGAATGGTTCAAAACAAAGTAATAGTTGTTGGTGGGGGACCTGCTGGTATAATGGCCGCCGGTATAGCTGCACAAAAAGGCAATGAAGTTGTATTGATGGAAAAAAATGAAAGACTTGGCAAGAAATTACTTATATCTGGTAAGGGAAGATGTAATATAACTAATGCTACAGATATTGAAGGCTTAATAGAGAATACACCTGGTAATGGAAATTTTCTTTACTCAGCTTTTTATACCTTTTCAAATCAGGATTTGATAGATTTTATGAATGAACTGGGTGTCAGAACAAAGGTAGAACGTGGCGAAAGGGTATTTCCTACATCTGATTCTGCAAAGGATGTAATGCATGCACTTCAAACCTTTCTAAATAAAAATAATGTAAAGATTATGACAGAATCTGCTGTAAAAAGAATTCTTGCTCAGGATGGAAGAGTAATTGGGGTTGAGAGGTTAAATGGCAGTATTATGGAGGCAAATTCAGTAATTCTAGCTGTTGGGGGAATGTCTTACCCTGGAACAGGCTCAACGGGTGATGGCTACGAGATTGCTAGAAAATTAGGACACACAATAACAGCCTTAAAGCCTTCACTGGTACCATTAGTTACTAAGGA
>JAEWZA010000470.1 GCA_023395575.1 Bacillota bacterium | reverse complement strand
TCCATTATTTTAGTGGATGAAGAGGGTAATGAAAAGGCACAATGGGATATTGTTGAAGCATGGCCTATTAAATACGATGTAAGCGCATTGAGTGCTAAAGGTAATGAAGTTAGTATAGAAACTATTGAGTTAGCTCATGAAGGTGTATCAAGAGTTAAATAATCACAATATAGGGATTACTCGAAGACGGCTTAATTGAGATATCAATTGAAATGATAATATTCTACGAAAATTGAAGACATGGATACTACTATCATTATCAATTATTATTTCAAATGCAAAATGATAATTAAGTGAAAGGATTACTTCAACTTTTTTGTAAGCCATTCAACATAATAATATAGGCAACACAATACAGTTGAAGTTGTTCCTTCACAAAAATAATACAATTTAGAAAACTAAATTATAAGAGAGGTTAATATAAATGGATATTTTACAGACAGAATTTAATTTTACCCTACCAAAGGGATATGTTGATGAAACTGGAACAGTACATAAACAAGGAACAATGAGGCTGGCAACTGCTGCAGATGAAATCATGCCATTACGAGATTCTCGTGTTCAGCAAAATCCGGCTTATTTAGCTGTAATACTTCTTTCTAGGGTGGTAACAGGTCTAGGTACTCTAAAAATGGTTACACCAAGAGTTATTGAAGAGCTATACACTTCAGATTTTGCATTTTTACAGGAAATGTATAACCGAATCAACCAAAATGGTGCAAATGTTATTAAGACGAAATGCCCAAAATGTCAGCATGAATTTGATGTTGAGGCTGAAACTCTGGGGGAATAACCGGCTACCCTCTCGATCGCCTCTATGAGGAGGTAGCCTTTTTAGCCTACTACTTGCACTGGGATTATAAGACGGTATTGGGCTTAGAACACTCTGACAGAGAACGCTGGTGTAAGGAAGTCAGTGAAATAAATAATAAACTCAATGGAGATGAAAATAAAAAAGATTTCTTTGAGGTATAGGAGGAAACTGATAGCCATGAGGTATAGTACAGTAAATTTAGGAAATGCAAGAATAAATTCTCCCGGAAAAAGAAAAGATCCGTATATGGCTTATAACTTTGTTGTAGAAATAGAGGGGATTCAAGTGGCTGAATTTTCGGAGGTATCAGGTCTGAGCGTAGAAACTCAGGTTGAAAAGAAGACCTTTGGTGGAGAAAACCACAGAGAATATACATTTTTGACGCAGACAAAATATTCTGATATTACCTTAAAGCACGGACTAATGGATGATTTGTATCTATGGAAATGGTATCAAAAGGTGGCTGAAGGAAAATGTATTGGTGTAAGACATAATGCTTCAATATATTTATTGGATGACTGTGGTAATCCATTAATATGGTGGGATGTTTTAGATGCATGTCCTATCAAATGGGAGGGACCAACACTTAATGCGACTAGCAGCGCTGTGGCAGTCGAAACCTTGGTATTGACGCATAATGGGATACACATGCATAAATAATGCTAGTGATTATATAAAATTGTATTAAATGTTTTATTACATTTTTTAATAACCGCATATGCGGTGTCAGGGAAAAGCCTACAAATATTGTTCAAATACTATGAGCCACTGTGTATACAGTGCATCACACAAGAGGTGATTTAGAATATGTCTTTTCTGTATTTTAATGCCAAATAGTATTATAAGGATTGAAGCTTATGAAAAAGAAAAGAAATATAAGGTCTGAAATACAAAAGCTATTAAGACCTGATAAAGCTAAAAAAGTAAATAAGGAACAAACAAAAGCAGCGGCTGAGGAACAAGCTGAATTAGAGAAAAAAGTAATACTAGCTGCAGATGAAAGGTTAGAGCCTAAGAAAGAGGTGCAATCAGAGTTACCTAAAAACGAATATGAAGAGCTTGAAGCTGAGGAAAAGACAGAAGCAAAGCCGGAAAAGCAAGCAGAGAATGAAGCTGATGAAGAGGCATATGTACAGCTAGAAAAGCAAGCAGAGAATGAAGCTGAGGAAAAGACGCAAGCACACCCGGGAAAGCAAGTAGAGCATGAAAATGAGGAAAAGACACAAGCACAGCCAGAATTGCATGTAAAGAACAATATTAAACTTGGAATAAAGAACATAATGCCAAGCTCAGCCCAATATACAAAGTATGAGCGCTATATACAAATTAAGTCTGAAATGAATACATCTATAATGCTTAAAAACCAGTCATATTTCAATTTTACAAATATGATAATGGGCAAATATGGTTTTGAAAGACTTAATAGTACCTTTTCAAAATTGATATTTCGGCAATTTCAGATGATATTAAGGGAAGACAGGCCGGAGGCAAATACAGAAAGCGATAGGATAATAAAGAACTACACAAATTTTTTTAATATCAATAAATCTGTATTAAATATAATAGCGCAGTCAATTGTATCAACTAATACAAAAAGCTATAAGGAAGTAAGGGTTCCTTTTTATATATTAAAAAATTCTCAATTAAATTCCGGCAATGCGAGCAGTAATGGAGTCGAATATGAGAAAGAGGCACTTAAGTTGTTGCCCAAAAGTTCTTCAAAAGGAGATCAAATTAGCAGAAACTCCAAAGAAGAGAAAAGTATAAATTCTTTAGAAAAGAATGTAGGCACTGTTAGTAATTTTTATAATCTGCATTATACGCAAAAAACGCAAGAAAAGTTGATAGAGACACAAAAGGGAGAGATATTAAACAATACGGTTGATAGAATTACTAGAATAATTTCACAACCTATAAGTCTATTGTTGGAATCTCAGGCTGTTGAAAAAAGAATTGAAACTTTAGCCACTAAGATACAAATGAATAGTGCTACAAATATTTCATTGTATGAAGTTAATAAACCGGCGACAAAATTACTATATGACAGCAAGCAGCCATCCAAATTGAGAGCTTTAATTCCTGAATCATCAAGGTCAATAAGCTTTGAAGAACGGAGTTTAAGCGATAGAACTTCCATTGGAAGCAACATAGAAATCATAAACCTAAGTAAAATTGGTAGTATAAATAGAAATACTAATATGGATATAAATAGAAGCGAAAATAGAGTTGACATTTTTACCATATATGAAAAAGATAATGGAAGCAGCGATAGGGCAGAAAATGCAGGTAATAACACACTCACTAATTATTATAAAAATGAAGTGACTAATTTAGCAATAAACAGGCCTATTAATGAAACAACTAATTTAGCAATAAACAGACCCATTAATAAAATAATTAATTTAGCTATAAATAGAACAAATAATCAAACAACCAATGGAAGTTCTAATAAAAACATAAGAAATAATATTGTTACCAATAGAATTGATAATGGCATACTAAATACCACCATAAATAAAAATTCTAATGGTTTTATAAATAAAACAGTAAATATAATTACCAATAAGGTTACAAATAGATTAGAAAATACAGAAGAAACAAATAGGTATCCTCAAATTGCATTAATGAAGAATAGCTTTGCAAATAATGAAACGCAAGAATTGAAACCAACAGAATTAGAAAGTACTGAAAAGATTAAAGAAGGAAATCAAAAAAGTACAAGTGAGGATATTAAGCAAAGTGAAATTATTCTTCATACAACTTTAACAAAAAAAGATTATACTCCAAAGACTAAGGA
>JAEWZA010000456.1 GCA_023395575.1 Bacillota bacterium | reverse complement strand
GTAGTAGTACCTGATTTTGATATTACATTAACAGAAACTTCTTTTCCTTCTATTAGCTCCAATAAATCTGTCACATAAGTTGAGCTTATATTGTTTCCTACAAAATAAATTTCAGGAGTTTTGCGCTTATCCTTTGGAAGCATGTTGTAGAAAGAATGGGAAAGCATTTCAATTGCTGCCCTAGCTCCTAAGTAAGAACCTCCTATACCGATTACAACTAATACATCTGAATCTGCTTTTATTTTCTCAGCAGACTTCTTAATTCTAGCAAATTCTTCTTTATCATAATTTACTGGCAAGTCAACCCAGCCTACAAAATCATTTCCGGCACCGGTTTTATTGTGTAGCATATCATGAGCAAGCTTAACCTGTCCCTCTAAATAATTAATCTCATAATCACTCAAAAAGCATGAAGCCTTTGAGCTGTCAAATGTTATTTTATTCATAACTGCCTCCTATTTGCACTATTCAATTTATAAATTTTACCTCTAATAGTATATCATTCGATCTGATTATTTAAAAGCTATATTACTGTTTTTTTATGGACTTTAAAACCAAATCTAATAATATTTTCATGGTAAGAAATTTATTTTATTGACAACAATAGTATCAAAGACATTTATTGTCGGTTTATAATACGTTCAGCTTTAAAAACGCTAATTACAAAAAAGTTATATAATTTTATTATGAAAAGGAGAAAAATTATGTCAAATCCAAAAAAACCACTTGTTTCAGACAGCAGAGATGCCTTAACTAAATTTAAGCTTGAATGTGCAGCGGAAATTGGAAGACTGCAATACTGCAAAGAAAACAACGATCACTACAAGGGTGACTTAACTTCAAAGCAAAATGGTTCTGAAGGTGGTCCTATAGGCGGTCAGATGGTTAAAAAGATGGTTGAGATGTATGAAAAAAATATGCAGTAATTATTATTACTATTTATATACAAATACTGTATAAGGTTACGGAACATTTCTTATTTTATAACTTTAAAGGAGTTATTACAAAACTAAATTAGTTTTGTAATAACTCCTTTTTAATCCTATTTTTTAAACCATTAAAATCGTGGTATAATTTTTTAATAGAGTAATTATTATATAGTTAATTATTATTCTAAGCAAAGATTACAACTATCTTCATTAAAAATTATAAGGAGATGATTTTATCAAGTACATGGTCAGAAAAAAAATTGTGATACTAATTATGGTAATGAGCCTTATATTATCTTGCTCTGCTCCAATTAACGCACAGCAAGTAGATAATTCTTTAGCTTCTGTTTCCGATAGCTTAAACAAATTAGGGCTTCTATCAGGTGACGGCAATGGAAATTACAACCTTGACAACACGCTGAAGAGAACAGAAGCAATGACTTTTTTAGCAAAATTAATGGGCAAAAATGAGTACATACAGAAAAACAAAGACACCTTAAAGAAAACTAAATTTAAAGATGTTGCAGAAACAGACTGGTTTGCTCCATATGTGGGTTTCTGTTATTCTAATGGCATAGTTTCCGGCTATGGAAATGACTTTTTTGGTTCTAAAGATAACACCACAGAACAGGCATTTCTTGTTATGCTTCTGAAGCTATTGAAGCATAATGATATTAAATGGAATGACAATGTCTTTAAAAAGGCCTATGAAATAGGTCTTGTAGATGATACAGCATATTTGTCTAAAACAAAGGATTCAAGTAACAGTTTCACCAGAGGACAGGCAGTATTGTCCATAAATACGGCATTAAACACTGAAATTAATGGTGAAAATAATACTCTGCTTCAAGCCCTAATAAATGAAGGTGCTGTCAATGCAGATATCGCAAAATCTTTAGGGTATGATACAGGCTCAAAAACAGATATAGTTGCAGATATTGCAATAAAAATTGAACAAATTCTTGTTGTGAGCAATACCGAAATAACGGTTGATTTAAATACAGAAATCAATTCAATCAGTAAAAGCAATATATTAATATATGAATCAGGCAATAAAAATAACACATTAGATATATCCTCAGTAACAACTTCAGGTAATAACCTTAAAATATCAACAGGTACACAGGTACCAGGAAAAAGCTACAATTTAGAATTAATAAATATCAAAGATCCTAAAGGCAATATTTTAACTGGACTTACAGGAAACTTTTCCGGGTTTGCGCAGATTATTATGCCTCCAATCGGCTCAGTCACTCCGCCAGTAGCTCCTCCCCCTGCTCCGAAGCCCGTTGTGTCAGTAGAATCAGTAACTGCAATAAATACAAATCAAATACAAATAGTATTTAATACAGCAATGAATAAATCATCTGTTAAAGATATAAACTTTTATGAAATAAAGGATAAAGGAACAGATGTTATTAGTCTTGCTCAAGCTACTGTTTCTTATGAATCTTATGAAGGGGTTAAAACTGGTGTTATCATAACACTTAGCAATAATGTCAGGCTGACTAACAATACAACAGCAAAAGTTACTATAAAGAAAGGAATTAAAGCTATAGGCAGCTTAGAACTTGCTGATACTGTGGAATTTAATGCAAAAGTAGAAGACCTTATAGCTCCTACGTTTAGAAGCTTCGAAGTAACTGGTGATAAGTCACTCAAAATCACTTACTCAGAACCTGTTTATGACGGAACAAGTAACACTCTCCTTGATATTAAAAACTTTGATGTAAAGCATTGTAAGCCTACTTATCTTTCTGATATATCTGGTATTGCCTTTTACAACGACTTTTCATATACTATACAAAAGGCTGAATTATCTGGTGATAGCATAACTCTTTTCTTTGAGGAAAATATTGTTGAAGGTACATTATTTGTTACATTTAACGCAGATGATATTGCTCCAATCCAAGATTATGCTGGTAACAAAGCTCTTAAAAAAAGTATGTTTTTCAGCTATGCAAAGGATGGCAGCAGATTATCAGAAGTTACTGTAAAATACGCCACAGAAAATTCAGTTACATTAAGCTTTTCAAAACCAGTAACTGCTGAAGACCTAAGACTATATCACTCAGATAAAAATATTGCAGCAAATATATCAACTCCAGTTTTTATAGAGGAAGGAATCTTTGTAAACGAAATTACATTTGATTTTCCTAACAAAATCCCTCTCGGTACAACTGATTTATTCTTGGTAAACAGTACTGAACCAAGCTGTAAAATGTTTAATATATATGGTGAATATGTTCAAGACCAGACATTTGTTGCTGAGGTAGTTGTTGACAAAGCAGCACCATATGTTACATCAACTCAATTAGTTGGTAATAACTCTTATATTATTAATTTTAATGAAAAAGTAAGTAAGTCATTTGCAGAGAATCCCGCAAACTATTACTTCTATAAAACACATAATCCTGAAGATGTATCCTTTACTCCAGTATTGAACACTGGTGATAAAAGCGTAACATTAAATATATTAAAAAATTTGCGTGAAAGCACTGAATATAGCGTGGAAGTTAGAAATGCAGAAGACCTTAACGGGAATAAAATATCTTCTGCTATTAAGTTTACATTTACTTCTGGTGATTTTTTTTATCCTACAGTAAAAGGAAATAAATACTGTACTATAA
>JAEWZA010000453.1 GCA_023395575.1 Bacillota bacterium | reverse complement strand
ACTTGTTTCTAGAAAGCAGAACTCCAGCAACATTTCCAGTAAGTCTTTTTTCGACCAGCGTTATCTTTGTGCCTTTTGCTTTCATCATTTCGCCCCATAGCTCGTTAGAAGGGGAAAACGCATCAGGAAGATATTTGCCTGAAACAATATAGTCCATTCCCTGCCCCGAAGCAATTCCTCTTATTCTTACTGAAACTGGCTCACCATTTATTTTTATGTCAGCATCATTAAAAGCCTTTGCTGTTTCAACCAACCAACCATCCTTTTTCTCTCCTGCTTTCTCTGTAGAAGAAAATATTTCAATGTATTTGTTTGTTGTATTGTCTACCTGGGGAGGATATTTTGATATATCCGGCAAAGAATCCTTTACATCTACTGGTTCAAGATCCACCTGTGCCTTTCTAGCTGCAATAGTATTAACTGTAATGTCTTCGTATAGTTCATTTAAGGTTTCCATTGCGTTCTCAGCTGAAACGACTTTAGCACTTTTCCCCATATTCTTTGTTAAGGTAATTCCCCCATAAATAAGGCCAAACACTACTACAGATATTACAACTAAAGCTCCCAATACCTTTATGGTTTTTTTATTTCCTCCCATAAATTAAATCCTCTCCTTTAAAATTAAAATTAACTATTATAATACTTTGATTTTTTTATCAGCTCATCTATTGCCTTAATCTCATTCATATTATCTATTTCACCAATTTCCAAACAATCAAAATTTGATATCTCAAGCAACAGCGCATCTAGTTTAAGTAATATATCTTCGTTATCTGACATAGCGTTTTTTATGTATGTGATATATTCGTTGTAAATACTTAATTTAGAGTCAATATAATTCGATGAGAATTTCTTTCTGTTAGTGCTGCTGCCTATTCTCTCGTAATCATCTTCATCAAAAGCATATATTTTGTTCAGTATACTTTTTATATTAGTAAAAAAAACATATTCAACATCACTAATAGTCCCACTGAACCTTTCAAAAACAGTGTCAATTATATTAAACTTCTGTAAAAGCACATTCCGTATTTTTTCTTTCTTCTTAGAAAGACTTTCAGCCTGTTCTAACATTATAGAAATATCATTTGCAAATATTCTTTTGCCGCATGCCTGCTTTAGCGCAAGTATACAATCCTCAGAATTTGTTATTTCTTTTATTTGAATTATCCTGTGTTTTTGTGAAATTAGCATGTAGTTTCCATAAAAAAATATTATAACGCTCATAAATATTGCTGTACCGCCTATTGCAGCGTGGAGAGGATTTGAGCCTCCCATTTTTATATTTACAAGGCCAGGAGAAAAAAGCCCAATGTTTAATAACGCTATACCAATATTCAATAATGCTAATTTTAATATCTTTTTCGTATTCACACTGTACCACTCCCCTAAAATTTAAAAAGTTGTGCTGAAATCAAATTGTTGTTAAGTAAATATATGTTATTTATTATAATTATTAAGTATGATAAAAATTGTAATAATATTTGATATAAAATAGGACTTTAGAATGTGTAGCATTAAACAATTCCTTATACTATTTCATTACTTAGCAATTTTATCATATAGCGAAAATAAATACCATATCCATATATGTTTTGTTTAGTTTATTTCAATCCTTATATTACATAGAAAGGCTGCTTCAAAACTAATCCGCTTTGAAGCAGCCTTTTTTATGAATAACTATGTTTTAATCAATACAAATTCTTCCGTATTACATTCTACCAATCAATAGAATCAACATAAACTGTAAAGTTACCTTCTTCTAGAGTCTCTATCTGAATACCAAACTGCTGCTGTACTAAATCAGTATTTGCTGAAGGAGAAAGTGTTACAGTAAATTCGTTCCAGTCACTCTTCTTTAACTGTTCGTAACTTGCCCATGCTGAATTCCACTCAACAACATCCCATGCAGCATCATGAGGCATAACATAAGGCTGAATAGTCTTAATCGGAGCATTTTCAGGTATCCATACTCTGAATGTCATTGATTTACCTGGAGCTAAAACTGGTGTATCACTATTTATAGTTATATCAGCTTTCCCTGTGCTAGCACAAGTAACATCCCATTTTAATGAACGTGCTCCTTTAAAAGCTTTATCAGAAGTAACTGACATTTGGGAAATAGTAGCATCATTAGTTCCTACTCCTTGCAATGTTCCATCTTCAAAGTTAATATCAGAATTATCTCCTGTAGCTGATGTTATAGTAACTGTATCAGTTATACTGCTAGATAGTCCATATTCATCAGTAACAGTTAATTTTACAGTATATGTTCCTGAAGCTTTATACTTATGTGTAACTATCTTTCCGCTATCTTCTGTTTTATCGCCAAAATTCCATGTATAAATGTATACCTTTCCGTCAGGATCAGTAGATGCAGAGCCGTCAAATGTAATATCATCACCAGTAAATGCTTCCTTTGGTGATAATGTGAATGCAGCTACAGGGGCATTGTTTTCCTGCTCTACAGGTTCATTTGGCCCAATAACAGTTATAATTTTGAGCAAATATTGTTTTAATATTGCATAGTCAATTGAATCTACTGCTTTATCACCATTTAAATCCACTACTACATTATAAGGTGTTTCAGGATCAAGTAAAGAAATCTTCAAACGAGCTAAGTCTATTGAATCAATAGAATCGTCTCCGTTAATATCTCCATATTTGATTGTACTGCCACTAGCATTTGTATCAAGAACAATATGACAAACTGTTAATGCAGGAACAGTGTATGATACATTGTTACCAGAAATATTAGTTATAGGAGCTTTTTCATATATTTTTGAGCTTCCTCTGTCAAATGCATATACTTTTGCTGACTTATAAGCCTCATCACTAGCTATATCAAAATTAACATCTATTGATGAATCATAGTTCTTGTTTATCATAATTACGTGCAACTTTGAATCATCATTTGCATCAACTGATGCATATACTGAGCTATTTACATCATCTGATGTCTCAGCTTTTACTTTTGTATCACCATATGCAGAACCTTTTCCATCATAATTTGTGAAAATATTAAAGCCTGCAGCAGTATAGCTTCCACCACCCCAAATGTTAGCTACATATACTCCATATTTACCGAATATTCCTAATACATCTGCTTGAGCAATACCACCTGTTATATGCTCATCTCCACCAAAGTGATACTCAGTAAATGCAAGCTTAGTTCCAGGGTTATATGTGTCAATTGATTTCTGAACAGTTGGCAATAATGGTAGCTTGTCACTGCAATATGTTCCTATCCAGCTATCTTCCAAATATGTAGGATCCCACAATGTTCTTGGAGCTTGAAGACGTGCTTTGTTACAGTCAGTATTAGCAATATTCTCACCAAAGCATATTCTATCTCCGCCACCTCTAGCTTCAGGGTACCAATGTAAGTCAAGGACATCTATAAGTCTTTTTCCTTCTGTATTTGAAGCCTGTTTCATGCTATCAAGGTAATAATCTAAAAACCAATTATAGCCACTCTTGAGAGATTCCCAGTCAACTGCATCCTGGAAAGTATTGTACTCTGCAAATCCATAAGCTACAAGACCAAATGTCTCTGCATATGGGTCAACACTTTTTACTGCTTTAGCAAGGTTTACATTCTTATCAATAATCTCTGCACATGTAGGCTGTACAGGATGAATTCTAGGATGAGTACCAACCCATAATGCTGGTTCATTATCAATTGCATAACCTTTTATTCCTGTTGCTGTAGAAGCATTTCCATACTTATTTACCAAGAAGTTTACATATTCATCCATATAAACATAGTCATCAGTTAAGTCAGGAGTAAGAGACAAAGGAGCATCCTTAGTAAACTTAACCTCTTTCCATCTAGCTGATGGAGCTGTATCCTTTTCTGCCACTGTACCATTTTTGTCTGCTGAAACATATCCTGCAGCCTGTAATGTAACAAGAGAGTAGTCCTCACCTGCCGCTAGATTTTCTTCATGGAAATCACTTGCCACTATACCTGGAACATTCCATAAATTTTCTGGTATTTGTGCATTGGTAACTGCAAAAGTGTCACTAGAATGTTGCCAATCACTTCCCGCATTTGAGAAGTTGTTTTCCCAGTTGTACCCTGTCATTCTGTTACCGCCAAGCCTTTTTGATGTTAGCTTTGCATCGTTAAATTCCCAGTTTCCCCCATAAATATACGGACTAATTGCTGCTCTTTCTGCGTTGGTATCAATTGTAACACTTACTTGGCTACCTGAGGCAGCTAAGCTGATACCATTTGGAAGCATTGATGTTAAAACCAAAGCTGAGCTAATAATAAATGCTCCAATTTTCCTTCTGTTCATAATCATTTGCGCATCCCCTTTTCATAAATTTATTAATTACCTCCTGCAGAATATTGGATTTTTTTTAATAAAATCCTTTTATTCTACATAATTACTTTAATTATAAATCTAAATGAAAAAAGAGTCAATTTATTGTATTAATTCCATCAAAAAAAATACTGTAAAAATAATATATTTTATAACACTAAAAATAATATTATTTTTTATGTTTTTACCTATAGTCACAAAAATATAGAACCCTATTTTACTATATCTACATAACAGATAGCACAGTACTGAATAGGTTAAGAAAGAGGCCATTGCAAAATCTTAACAATTATATGTAACATCTGGTTTTTCAAACCAATATTATATAACATGGTTAAGAACTGTTTTGCAATGCCTCCTTAAAGGTGATTTTTATTATTATAAAACACAATAAGTAATATTACTTATTTGAATTTTGTTCACACAACTTTCACACCCCAATAATCCATAGGTGTTCAAACTTATCAATGTTTGTTGTCAAAATAACTCGAAACTATAGTTGGTGCTTACATGGTGCACTTTCGAGCCTCAAAAAACGCAAGCGTTTTTTGTAGATGTGGGTGGTATTTACTTAAATGATGTGACTTTGAGTTCAACGATGCTCTAGCGATCTTTCCACATTCACCATTCATAGTTCATAGTAGCTCCATAAAAAAACAAAAAAGCCAGCCTCCTAATACTAATATTAAGAAGCCAGCTCTCTATGTTACTTTTAAAATATTTTTGCTGTATTAAGCCTTTCCATCACAGCCAAGAACGTTAATTAATTTGTTCTTAACAAGATCCTTTATAGCAGCTCTTGCAGGTGACAAATATTGTCTTGGGTCGAAGTGACTTGGGTTCTCAGCAAAGTACTTTCTGATAGTACCAGTCATAGCAAGTCTCAAGTCTGAGTCTATATTAATTTTACAAACTGCCATTTTTGCTGCCTGACGGAGCATATCTTCTGGAATACCAATTGCATCTGGCATTTTACCGCCATTATTGTTTACCATTTCAACAAACTCAGGAATAACTGATGATGCACCGTGAAGAACTATTGGGAAGTTTGGAAGTCTTTTTGCAACTTCTTCTAATATATCAAATCTGAGCTGTGGTTTTGTTCCTGGCTTGAATTTGAAAGCACCATGGCTTGTACCAATAGCGATTGCTAATGAGTCAACACCAGTTTTTGTAACAAATTCCTCAACTTCGGCAGGGTTTGTGAATGCTGCATCAGCATCTGATACATTAACTGCATCTTCAATACCAGCAAGTCTTCCTAATTCACCCTCAACAACAACTCCTCTTGCATGAGCGTAATCAACAACCTTCTTTGTTAACTCTATATTGTCTTGGAATGAATGATGTGAACCATCTATCATAACTGAAGTAAATCCACCATCTATACATGACTTACATAGTTCAAAAGTATCACCGTGGTCTAAGTGTAAGCAAATAGGAAGGTTAGTTTCGATGATTGCTGCTTCTACCAATTTCATCAAATAAGTGTGATTTGCATACTTTCTAGCTCCTGAAGAAACTTGAAGAATAAGTGGTGCATTAACTTCCTTTGCTGCTTCAGTAATACCTTGTACTATCTCCATGTTATTAACATTGAAAGCTCCGATAGCGTATCCGCCTTCATAAGCCTTTTTAAACATTTCTGTTGAAGTAACTAATGCCATTTTAAGCACTCCTTTTAAATATTATTTTACCTTTTTTATAAATAGTTATTGCTTGTCAATAAATAATTTAACAGCAATAAGGTAATTCAAAAAATTGCTACTACTATTTTATGCAATATTAGGCTTAAAATCAAGGAAAATTTTGATATTTTTTTGTCAAACCTTAGAAAGCATAATTGATTTTTATTACTTCTTATGATATATTTTAGTTTGGTTGCGTATGATAATATTAATCCCCAGTTTAGGGATTAATAAAACAACGTATATGTTAAAAATTAATATATATAGGAGGCATATTATAATGACAGTTTTAAAAGGTGCTGCTATTTTCGGGCAGTCAGGTGGACCAACTTCTGTAATTAACGCTAGTGCTGCTGGAGTATTCCAGGAAGCATTAAAACAAGAGACTATAACAGCTGTATATGGCGCAGCTCACGGTATCAAGGGTATTCTTGATGAGCAATTCTATGACATGAGCAAAGAAGATTCATATGAACTCGATCTATTAAAGACTACTCCTTCTTCAGCTCTTGGTTCAGTTCGTTACAAGCTAAAATCAGTAGAGGACGACGAAACTGATTATAAGAGAATTGTTGAAGTATTCAAGAAATATGACATCAGATATTTCTTCTACAATGGCGGAAACGATTCAATGGATACTTGTAACAAAATTAGCAAGTATATGCAAAAGGTTGGTTATGAATGTAGAGTAATGGGAGTTCCAAAAACTATTGATAACGATTTATTTGGAACAGATCACTGCCCTGGTTTCTCAAGTGCAGCTAAATATATTGCTACTTCAACTATGGAAGTATACCATGATGCAAGAGTTTATAATACTGGTATGATAACAATACTAGAATGTATGGGAAGAAATGCTGGTTGGTTAACTGCTGCTACTGCATTAGCTTCATATAAAGGACAAGGTCCTGACCTAATTTACCTACCTGAAATTGATTTTGATATGGATCAATTCTTAGCAGATTGCACAGCTATATACAAAAAGAATGGTAACTGTATCGTTGCTGTATCAGAAGGTATCAAAGACAAAAACGGAAAATATATATCTGAATATGGTTCAGATTTAGCTCAGCAAAAAGACTCTTTCGGACATGCTCAATTAGGTGGTCTTGCTGCTACTTTAGCTAATATCGTTAAAGAAAAGACTGGCGCTAAGGTTCGTGGAATAGAGTTCAGCTTACTTCAGAGATGTGCTGCTCACTGTGGTTCTGCAAACGATGTAAATGAATCCTATATGTCAGGACAAATGGCAGTTAGATATGCTGTTGAAGGTATGACTGACAAAATGGTTGGCTTCAAGAGAGCAGAAGGTTCTGAATACAAGTGTGAAATAGCACTCTTAAACCTAACTGATGTTGCAAACACAGAGAAGAAGGTTCCAAGAGAATGGATTAACGAAGCTGGTAACGGTCTAAATCAACAGTTTATTGATTATGCACTACCATTAATTCAAGGTGAATCAACTCCTCCAATGGAAGATGGCTTACCAAGATTTGCTAAGCTAAAGAAAGTTTTAGCAACAAAATAATCTATTTATATCAAACATATCTTTGTGTAATAGATTAAAATTACTATAAATATAATTAAAGCCGGTAAAACAACTAAGCTCAACAGAGCAATACTGCGGAGCTGTTGAAACTTTTTACCGGCTTTTTTATAAGAATTAGAGTCTTTTATTTTCCAGTTAACAAGTCAATTACAATGAGCTGAGAGTCGATTGATTGGGCTTGAGGCTAAAGCCTCCTGAAGTGCCCCCCATTTTTAAACCAAAAATCCATTAAAGCAAAGGTTTGAGCAGCAATTAATTTTTTTGAGAGCCAACTCACTTTTATATGTGGCTTGAGCTAACAATAAAACGTGGATTTTGCCGAATTATTGCACAAATTTATTAATGTCATCAAATAAATATTTACTATTTTTAACCATTGACTTATTCTATTTTTATTTTTATACTAATAACATAATAACTTTGAAAAACTGTTATACAACTGGCGGAAGTGGAGATTACCACATGGGAGTATAACTTTTAAAAGCCGGCCGCCTGGGCACTGATATTGCCCAGGTGGCTTTTATTTTGCATGTACAAAATAAATTCCCTTGGCAAACGAAATAATATTCTTTAGGGAGGCCAAAAACATGAATCTAAATATTTCTGATTTCAAGCCAGGCAAATGGCAAAACTCAATTGACGTTCAAGACTTTATTCAGACAAATTATTCACCCTATGATGGAGATGTAAGCTTTCTTGTTGGTTCAAGCAATAAAACAAAATATCTTTGGAACACCTGCAAAAGCCTCTTGGTAGAAGAACATTTGAAAGGCGGAATTCTAGACATAGATGCTTCAACTGTATCAGGTATAACCAGCCACAAGCCCGGATATATAGAAGAGGCTTACGAGATAATTAAAGGTCTGCAAACTGATGCTCCTCTAAAAAGGGCCTTACTTCCAAATACAGGATATAGAATGACCAAGCAAGCTTGTCAAGAGTTTGGTGTCTCGCCTGCTCCTGAGATTGACAGTGCTGTTAAGAATATTAAAACACATAACGATGGCGTTTTTAGTGCGTACTCAGAGGAAATGCGTAAAGCCAGAAAATGTGGAATTATTACTGGCTTGCCTGACGCTTACGGAAGAGGCAGAATAATTGGTGACTACAGAAGAGTTGCTTTATATGGAATTGACATATTAATAGAAGAGAAGAAAAAGGATTTAGCTGATATTTCAACTGAAATGAGTGAAGAAATAATAAGACTTAGACAAGAAGTCAGCGACCAGATAGCTTCATTGAGTGATCTTGCAGTAATGGGAAGTTCCTATGGCTTTAATTTGAGACGTCCTGCTGCCAATGCATTTGAAGCTGTTCAATGGACTTACCTTGCATTTTTAGGTGCTATGAAGGAAACTAATGGTGCAGCAAATTCTTTAGGCAGACTCAATACATTTTTTGATATTTATATAGAAAAAGACCTTAAAAATAATATTTTGACCGAAACAGAGGCGCAAGAACTAATTGACCAGTTTGTTATAAAGCTTAGATTAGTAAGGCATTTAAGAACAAAATCATATAATGAGCTTTTTGCAGGCGACCCAGTTTGGTTAACAGAATCAATAGGCGGAATAAGCTGCGACGGAAGGCATATGGTTACAAAAACTTCCTATAGATTTCTACAGACATTAAATAATCTTGGCGCTGCTCCAGAGCCAAACCTAACTATACTATGGTCAACAAAGCTGCCTGAACCCTTTAAGCAGTTCTGTGCAAAAATATCTATAAAAACAAGTGCAATTCAGTATGAGAATGATGATTTAATGCAGCCTCTATATGGTGATGACTACGGTATAGCCTGCTGTGTATCTGCAATGATATTAGGAAAGGATATGCAGTTTTTTGGCGCAAGATGCAACCTTGCCAAGCTTCTGCTATTATCTCTGAACGGCGGAAAAGATGAAATATCGGGCACACAGGTTGCTCCTGAAATGGAAGCTTATGCCGGTGAATATCTTGAATATGACAAGGTAATGAGCAATTTTCTGAAAATTCAGGATTGGCTTACTGGTTTGTATGTAAATACAATGAACATAATTCACTATATGCATGACAAATACGCATATGAACGCCTTATGATGGCTCTGCACGATACTGATGTAAACAGGTTAATGGCCTTTGGTATTTCTGGTCTTTCAGTATTTGTTGATTCTCTGAGTGCAATAAAGCATTCAAGAGTTAAAGTAATCAGAGATGAAAGAGGAATTATTACAGACTTTGAAACTGACCTTCCATATCCTCAGTTCGGCAATAATGACGATAGAGTTGACAGCATCGCAAAAGAGGTGGTTGAAAGCTTTTATAACAGCTTAAAGGCTCATTCTACCTACCGTAATGCAACACATACACTGTCAGTATTAACAATCACCTCAAATGTTGTATATGGAAAAAAGACAGGCTCTACACCTGATGGCAGAAAGAAAGGTGAACCCTTCGCACCTGGAGCAAATCCTATGCACCACAGAGATAAATCTGGAATATTGGCGTTGCTTAGTTCTGTTGCAAAAATACCTTATAACAGCTGTCGTGACGGTATTTCTCTAACGGCTTCAATTTTACCTGCCGCATTGGGCAAGGACGAAGATACAAAAATCAAAAATCTGGCAGCTATAATTGATGGTTATATGATGAGCAACGGCCACCACATAAATGTAAATGTCCTTGACAAAGCTACACTTGAAAATGCTATGGCTGAACCCCTTAAATACAACTCACTTACTGTAAGAGTTTCGGGCTACGCAGTACACTTTATCAAATTGACCCGTGAACAGCAGCTAGAAGTTATTTCTAGGACTTTCCATGAAGCAATGTAATACATCGGACAAACATTAAAAATACTGTAAACTTTTATCTGAAATATAGAAAACCTCCTTTGGGTTAAGAATCTAATGTTAACCAGAGGAGGTTTTCAAGCTTATATCAGATAATTAATTCTAATATTTATTTTACTATCATTACTCTCTTTGAAATATCTTCTGCTGGCTTTGGTTCCGGATGAGAAACAATTCCACCAAAAGGCATCTGTGCATTTAGCTTATAGCTGTCTGGTAAACCAAACATTTTTTTAACCATTTCATCAATAACTGGATTATAATGCTGAAGTGAAGCTCCTATCCCTAATTCTCTCAAACCGCTCCATATACTTATTTGAAGCATTCCAGACGATTGAGAAGCCCACTCCGGAAACCTATCTGCATATATTGAATATTGCTCCTGCATGCCTTTGACAACATTTTGGTCGAAAAAGTAAAGAATTGTACCGTAACCATTTTTAAAACTATCTATTTTTTCTCTTGGAACCATCCCTTCGAATGCATCATAAATATTATCCCATAGCTTATCTTGCTTTTCCCCTGTTACAACAACAACTCTTGAGCTCTTCATATTAAATGAATCGGGTACTAATTCGGTAGCCTTTTCTACCAGGTCAAATACCTTTGCTTCCTCCACAGGTAATTGCTTATTAATATTGTAATATGATCTTCTTTCCTTTAATGTATCTAAAATTTTCATACTCTCGTCTCCTTCTTAAGATATATTATCATTTTATGTTATTTCCCTTGAAACTTCATGCGCTTTAATAATTTAATAACTTAACCTTCCATTAATAAGTTGAATACCTATATTTCATCTAGGAATGTTAAGTTAGTAACTTATAGGATTCAAATCCCTTCATTATAAATATAATTTACCCTAATTATAGATAAATAAAACTCTCTTTTATAATTTTTTCTGCTCAATTGAAATTCTAACAATTTTTACAATATTAAAGCAGATAATGAAATAGACGAAATGCAAGGAAGAACTAATTAATTTATTGAGTCAATTAATATGGGCTAAATATCCGGTGATATGACCAATAGAAAAGCCCATAATATTAGAAAAATATTATGAGCTCTTTTACACTCGATATTATATTTCAAATTTTTTATGTCCAATACCGTTCAATAAAACTTTTTGAAGACTACCAGATTTATTCAACATACTCACCAATCAATTTCTAAGCTCTTTGTGATGTCATCCAGCCTACAAATCGATCAACAGCAGCTTTATTTACACCTTTCACTTTATCAGGATTCACCGTTACTATAGTATATTTGTCATTTAAATCCTCTGCTGTATCCATTACAATCTGCAAATTTAATTGGTCTTTAATTGCCATGTATGTAGTCCTGTCTGCAAGTGTATATGCATTATCATTGTTAGTTAAATAAATTGTTTTTTCAAGGTCTGTATCTTTTGAAATATACCAGTCTCCTTCTGGGCTTATATTATTTACCTGCCAAAGCTTCATTTCCTTTTTATTAACTATTGAAGCCTTTTCTACAGAATAAAATGGTGATTTACTGTCTGCTATCTTCTTGAAGGCTTCTGCAGCACTACCTTTAAGGCTTGATATTCCTGCCGGATCATTTGTAGGTCCTAATATAACAAAGTAATTACTTGGAAGTTCAATTCTATTTAGGCCGTCTCCATCAGATACAAATTTCTCTTCTAAATCTTTATTATTTACAAAAAGTACATCTGCTTTTCCAGCTTTGCCCGATTTCATTGTCTGTTCAGCATCACTAGATACGACTTTAATATTTAGTCCAGTTTCTTCTTTGATGATTGGAGATAAGTAGTCCAATAGCCCCGAATCAATTATGGTCGTAGTTGTTGTAATAACCAACTCAGAATCTGATGCTTGTCCATCATCTCCAGCCGTTCCACAGGCTGTGAAAGATAGCATAAAAACTGAGAGGATTAAAACAAAAACACCCATCTTTCTTAATAAATTACTGTTTCTTTTTGAACATGTTAACATTTAGCTCCCCCTTTTCAAAATAAAGGCAAGCCCCACTTCAAGCTTTCTAATGAATTTTAACACTAAAATCTCTGGTATATTGTGCATGCCTCTAAAATGATATTAAAATGTTATTAGTAGAAATATTATCACCAATATTATACATTAGGTTAGCATGTCAAATCCAGCATTTGTTTTGATTTTCATTCCAAATTAAATGTCTGCTGCATGTCTTTTTCGTCAGCCAAGCCATAGTCTCTAATTATATATTCGTATTCTTTACCTTGTTCACTCTTCCATCTTATCAATTCAGAAGGTATTCCCTCAGGTAAGTTTGTTTTAATATATACAGTCTGATTTTCCAGACTACTGTATTTAGCTTTCAATCCATTTTCAATAAACTCATTTTTATCAGCGTCAAACTCTACCGCTAAATATTCAAATTCTTTTACTGTCCCTTGAATAATTATTTCAACATATTCATTTTTTAATTCACCAGCTATGATTATAGCATTTTTATCGCTAAAGCCTGCAGGCTCTTTATAGTAGCAATTTATAGTTACTGTAGGCTTCTTCTGCGCCGCTGTTTGGCTTGAAATACTTGCCCCACTATTGCTAGGCTCAGAACCAACCTTATCAGTAGAACCGCAGCCAACTAAAACAAGTGATAAATACAATAAAATAACGAACTTAATACAATGCTTCATAATTTAATATTCACTCCTATACCCGACATGTGTTATAATTCACATTTTTACCACTAGCATAGTATATTATAATGGAAAATTCTTCGCATTTAAATATGGTTAAGCTAAAATTATTTTTGCTGCCTAATGAATTTCATTCGCCTAGAACTCATTGTTTTTCATCTTGAGCAAATATTTCATCATATTGTCATCATCACTTTGATTATACTCATATCCAAAGTACTTGCCCACAATAGATGCTACTGTACGGAAAAGTTCGCATGAGGCGAAAATTGCAGTCCATAGATTTTCGAAATTTGAATATGTTTTTGTATATGCTTCATATAACTCGTTAGGCAGATATTCTTTAAAACATTTGCCCCACATGCCTGTTGTAACAGTGAAATTTGTATTTACACCAATATACCATTCAAGCATTTTATCAAGCTCTACATGAGTAGTTTCATGATACATTCGCATTGCATAAGGAAGCTGGTCACGCACAATACCTTTTGCAACATTATTGAGACACCACCAAAATTCATTGCAACAGGAGTCATACTGGGGCTTAGTTGGCTTCTTTATCCAATACCCCGTATCGCTTGGTGGTGGAATAGTGGGCAAAATATTATCCTTATCTAAAAGAGGAATGGTTAAACTATCTGCTAGGTATTCCTCATTCATGGCTTCTATAATTTGTATATGTAAATCAATACGATTGCCATCTTTGAATAACATTAGCCAACAATAAGAACGGCTATAATCTTCACTTTGCCCCCAACCCAAATCATTTGAATCAGGCTCCTGTACCATTGCAATATCTCCAAAATTCAATATCCAACTCTTATCCTTTAAGAACGATGCTGTTTCAGTAACAACATAAACAATATCATAATCCTGATATTTATCCTTTTTTACATTGGGATTTGCTCTTGAGCCATTCATATAAACTGCTCGAATACGCTCGTCCTCTTTTGCAATATTAAGAATTAAATCAAACATTTCTTGTTCTGTTCGCATTATATTTTGCTCCTGGAATATGGAAAACATTTGGTTTTGTATTATTTATTATCGTTTATTGACTAATATGTAATTCAATTAACCTTATCATAATTTTTCTTATCAATTAATTCAATATGTTTTAATTTCCCTTTGGTTGGGAAAAACTTGTTCCATTCATAACTAATCATATATTCTTTACTAGTATCAATCAAGTTATATTCGTTGTTCGTACATCTAATATTTTTGTCTTTTATAGTTAAATAAAATTTATTCTCAATACGCTGTTTAGAAATATTATCATATATTCCTGTTGTGTGTACGCCCTTTGTCATATAAATAAAATAGATTACAGGGATTAATACTAAAATTACAGTTATTAATTTTTTTAACCTCCAATAATTATACTTTTTCTCTTCTCCCCTTATTTGGATCCTCCAGCGTATTCGATAGTAGATAAATCCAATCATTTCTAGAGGTAATACAAAAATTGCAATATTTATGGGTAAATACATAATTTCATGCAATTGATAGCTAAAATCTGCAAATAACCGCATCTGTCCTATAACTAAACATATAAAACTTATATACTCTGTGTATAATATTATTTTGAGTAATAATTGCTTGTTTTCATATTTACTTTCAATTTTATCTTCCATAAAATTCTCCTACATAGCCATCAATATAAAAAGTTTTATATTCTAATATATGATACAAAGTAAATACTATAAATATTTTTCGCTGTTATATATAAACAAGGAAAGTTAATCTCCCCTATAACTTGGAATTTGTCTCGCATCCACCATATGTAATTTAAAAGTCACACATCAGCTCCCATTGAACTCCGAAACGATCCTTTACAGTGCCGATTATTACCATGTAAGGTGGTCTTTCTAGTGGCTTTATTACTTCTCCTCCCTCGCTAAGTACAGAAAAAGCCTTTTCAACCTCTTCTGCTGTATCAAACCCGATAATATGAATC
>JAEWZA010000425.1 GCA_023395575.1 Bacillota bacterium | reverse complement strand
TTTTCGAGTTCCTTTACATGGTCTTTTGTTAAAAGACCGTCTTTCGTTAGAAAGACTCGTCACTGTTTACTTTTCAAAGTCCAATCCTTTAAAGCATTAATTCAACTGCTTTTCAAGGTGTTTGCTGATCGCTTGTCGCAAGCAGCTTAATTATAATACCATCTTGCTGTTTGGTTGTCAACACTTTTTTTTATTTTATATTTTAAGTTTTTCTAAACTTACAATATAAATAATAATTTGTGTTGCCGCTCACGACAGCTTCGTTAGTATACCACCATACCAAATACAATTCCAACATAATATTCCCCTATATTTACTCATTTTTTTAAATTACATATTATTTCCTGCGGTATTCATACAAATATCCCTTATTATGTTGACTTTCCTTAACTTTCAATAATAGTTATGCATATTTTTTCTTAGCTAAAGGTTGGCACTTATCAACCCCCGTATCAACCTTTCAACAATGAAAATCACCCATGCCGGATTCACATCGAAAAAAGGCTACATGATCTCTCATAATGCCCCCCTTAATAATTGCAGATGTAGAATTCTACATACCTTACAGACGAATAAAGAGCCAATCACCTGTTAAAGCGACTGACCCTTCAATAAAAATTTAAGTTTACTGTTCTACCCCAACCATTGACATAGAACATAAATTAATAATACTATTTAGTTCAAAATCAAAATTTCTAGATATCTTTGTCTGTTTGATTATTATCAGACAAACTACAGTCTGAATTCTCACGTACATAATCATCATTGTCGATTTCTTCGCTGTCTACTTCATCTTCATTGACCATTCTTGCGATGCTTACAACCTTAACTCCATCAGCCATTCTCATAAGAGTTACACCTTGAGTTGCTCGTCCAAGAATACTAACTTCGCTTACTTTCATACGAATAATAGTACCATCGCTACTGATTAGCATAATGTCATCATCTTCTGATACAAGTTTCATACCCGCAGACTTACCAGTTTTGTCAGTAATTCTATAAGTAAGAACACCTTTACCGCCTCTGTTTTGAACCTTGTACTCATCTAACTCTGTTCTCTTTCCAAAACCGTTTTCCGTAACAACTAATAGAGTGGTATTTTCTGTACAAACCTCCATACCAATAACATGGTCGTCTTCAACAAGCTCTATACCCTTAACTCCTTGGGAAACTCTTCCTATTGGTCTAGCATCAGTTTCATTAAATCTTATAGCCATTCCATTGTAAGTAGAAATAATAATATCTTGATTACCATCAGTGAGTTTAACATCAATCAGTTGATCATCTTCTCTTAATGAAACTGCAGCTAGTCCACCTTTTCGTATATTGCTATACTCCATAACGTCAGTCTTTTTAACTAACCCATTTCGAGTGGCCATAACAAGATATTGTCCTTCTTTATATTCTTGAATTGGAATTACTGTAGTTATCCTTTCATCTCCATCAAGCTGTAGAAGATTTACAATAGCGGTTCCCTTTGCTTGCCTTCCTGACTCAGGTATTTCATATGCCTTAAGCCTATATACTTTACCTTTATTAGTAAAGAACATAATAAAGTGGTGTGTAGTTGTTACAAATAAATCCTTAACAAAGTCTTCTTCCCTTGTACTAAGGCCTATAATACCCTTTCCACCACGTCTCTGACTTGTATACGTGTCAGCAGGAAGTCTCTTAATATATCCAAAATGAGTTAGAGTTATTACACTTTCCTCTTCTTCTATAAGATCCTCCATATCAATTTCATATTCATCAATCTCTATTTTTGTTCTTCTGTCATCAGCATATTTATCTTTTATTACTTTTAACTCGTCTTTAATTATTCCAAGTACTAATACTTCATTAGCCAATACGTTCTTATAATAATTAATTCGTTCTATAAGTTCATTGTATTCATTTTCTATCTTTTCTCTTTCTAAGCCTGTTAATCGGCCTAATCTCATATCTACAATAGCTTGAGCCTGCTTATCACTAAATTCAAATCGTTCAATTAAACCTGCCTTAGCAATAGGCTCATTTTTTGAAGATCTAATAATCCTGATAACTTCATCTAAATGGTCAAGAGCTTTCTTTAAACCTTCTAATATATGAGCACGAGCCTCAGCCTTATCTAACTCAAATTTCGTTCTACGCCTGATAACATCCTTCTGGTGATCTATGTAATAGTCAAGAATCTGTCTTAGATTAAGAGTTCTTGGCTCATAAAGATTATCCTCAGTAGGTACTATAGCTACCATATTTGCACTAAATGTCTCTTGAAGCTGAGTATTTTTATACAATTGATTTAATACTACACCCGGATTTGCGTCACGTTTTAACTCAATAACTATTCTTACAGGTTCCTCTCTTCCCGATTCATCTTGTAAGAAAGATATTCCTTCTATTCGCTTTTCCTTAACTAGATCAGCAATTTTCTCAATAAGACGCGCTTTATTAACCATATACGGTATTTCAGAAATAATAATCCTATGCTTATTTCCAGGCATTTCTTCTATAGTAGCTTCAGAACGAACAACAATTCTTCCCCTACCAGTTCTATATGCATCTCTTATTCCTTTTTTACCTACAATTTTAGAAGCTGTAGGAAAATCAGGTCCTTTAATGTATTTCATCAATTCATCAATAGTTAACTCTGGATTATCTATTACAGCGCATACACCATCAATTACTTCTCCTAAGTTATGAGGTGGTATATTTGTTGCCATACCAACAGCGATACCTGATGAACCATTTACCAGTAAGTTTGGAAATCTAGATGGTAAAACAACTGGTTCAACTTCATGATCATCAAAATTTGGTTTAAAGTCCACAGTATCTTTATTTATATCAGCCAGCATTTCCATTGATATCTTTGTTAACTTTGCCTCAGTATACCTCATTGCAGCTGCACAATCGCCATCTCTTGAACCAAAGTTTCCATGTCCATCAACAAGGGGATGTCTTAGCGAAAAATCCTGTGCCATACGTACAAGACTATCATAAACCGCCGCATCACCATGTGGATGATAGCTTTTTAAACATTCACCAACAGTCGCAACAGATTTTCTGTATGGCTTGTCTGGTGTAAAACCCGAAGCATACATAGTATAAAGTATACGTCTATGAACTGGTTTTAAACCATCTCGAACATCAGGTAGTGCTCTGTCTATTATTACACTCATAGCATAGTCTATAAATGATTTTTTCATTTCTTCTTCTATGTCTATAGGAATAATTTTTTGCTCCCTTATTTCATCTGCCATTAAACTTTCTACCTCTTTTCATATTATAAAAACAATCTAATCCACTATATATTGTAATAAACTTTTGGCTGGCTGTCCACTTTTTTGTCACTATACTTAGCCATAATTAATATGTTAAATCAAGAATTATAGCTTACAGTATAGCAAATCTAAACTTAAGCTAAAATTAAACTAGATTAATTGTTATTTTAATTTTCTTAATAAAATACATAAACCTTAAAATTATTTTTTCGCAGCAAGTAAATAAATTAAGTACTATATATTGAGTTAATTATCCATATTAGTTATTTCTATTATTAACATTATTACCATTATTTAGTCCTTATTTATTTAGGAAGGAAAATATAAATTAGTTTTATTGTTAATCTAATATTTATTATAATGTTAATACTTGTCACTTGGAAACAATCCAGTAATATATTTCAGCATCAATAAGCTTTTTGTAGAAAGTGCTTAAGAGAAAAAATAGGTAATAAAAAAGTGGCTCAAAACAATCCACTTTTTCATTCTAAAAATTAATAATTATTAACCTATTTTGAAAGTAACCAGACATAATTCTATAAAATACTAAGCCATATTCTTAGGAACTCGTACAACAAATTCAATGTACTCTCCTCTATCAATCTGAGCTGCTTTAGCATTAATGCCTGACTGTTTCATTATATCAATTGCCTGCCTTATTGTATTAACAAAAATTCTTACGTCCTTAATAGATTTAGTTATCCTTCTATCATTTGTCTTCTTTTTGATATCCTTAGAGAATTTATCAATTGCCTTCTCAACAAGATCTTCAGTCTTTTTTACATTCAATCCTCTCTCACATACCAACCTTAATACCTTTAGTTGAAGCTGCTCGTCATGAAGTTTCAGAAGAGCTCTTGCATGTCTTTCGGTAAGGTTATTATCCGCAAGAATCTTTTTTACTAATGGTGGCAGCTTTAATAATCTTATTTTATTAGCAATGGTTGACTGGCTTTTGCCTATTTTTTGAGCCAGCTCTTCCTGAGTAAAATCATGCTCATTTATTAAGTTACTATAGCCTTCCGCTTCTTCCATATAGCTTAAATCTTCTCTTTGTAAGTTTTCTATCAAGGCCATTACAGCTGAATCATTGTCATCAACATTTATTATTATTGCAGGAATTTCTTTTAAGCCTGCCATAGTTGCTGCTCTTAATCTTCTCTCACCAGCAACAAGCTCATATGTACTAATTGATATTTTCCGTACATTAATTGGTTGCAATACCCCATATTGTTTTATTGATTCACATAGTTCTTCAAGAGCTAGTTTATTAAATTGTTTTCTTGGTTGGTATGGATTTGGCCTTATAAAATCGATACCAACATAAGTAATATTTTTTAGCTCATCTTTTTTTTCCTGACTTGAAAATTGAACTTTGTTTTCTAACATAACGGCACCATCCTTTGTGTAAGTTTTAATTTTTTCTTTGGTAATATACCAAATATTGTAAATTCATACAAAGGATAATTCTCTTGTTTTTATTTCATTTCCTTTATTCCCGAAAAAAATCGTTCGATAAAAACTATTAAAATGATTTGTATTAATTCCTATATCAACGGTTCTTTTACTGGTTTACCAGCTTTCCTTGGATATTTTGTCGGGGTGTGTCTAAACTTTCTTATAACTACTACATTTCTTTCTATATTAGTAAAAGGTAATTCCATTTTCTCAATTTTCTCAATTTTCGCTCCTAAAATGTCGAGTGCTTTACTACTGTTGTCCAATTCTTCTATGTTACTTCCCTTCATTGCGATAAAAATTCCGTTTATTTTTACAAAAGGTAGACAATATTCAAGTAAAACTGGTAAATTTGCAACAGCTCTTGCCACAGCAATGTCATACTTTTCTCTGAAGTTTGGATTTACTCCCATGTCCTCAGCTCTACCGTGGACTGCTTTTATATTTTCAATATTCGTTAATTTAATTACTTCATTTAAAAACTTAACTCTTTTTTCCAAAGAATCAAGCAGGGTTACAGCTATACTTTTATTTGTAATTTTTAATGGAATACCAGGAAATCCAGCTCCTGTACCTACATCTATTAGTTTTTTATTTTCATCCTTTACATATGGTAATATACTTAAAGAATCAATAAAATGCTTAATAATTATTTCCCTATCATCTTCTATAGCAGTTAAATTCATTTTTTTATTCCACTCTTTAAGCAGCTCCATATATTCATCAAACTGATTTATTTGAACATCAGTGATGTCTTTGCCATAATGCTTAGCTCCTTCTTTAAGAAGGTTACTTAATTCTATATCTAAAGCCATATTTTCCTCCATTTTTAAATGAAAACCTTTTTATGTTTTTATATTAATACTCATCTTTAAATAATCACATTATACTTAATTGGTAGGCCTATTAATTTGCTCAAGATAAATAAGCAATGCAGTTATATCTGCCGGTGAAACGCCCGTTATTCTTGAAGCCTGTCCTATAGAATCCGGTTTTATTTGGGAAAGCTTTTGTTTTGCTTCTAATCTTAAATTTTTTATAAGTGAATAGTCAAGTTCATCTGGTAGCTTTCTAGTCTCGAGTTTCTTAAACTGTTCTACCTGTTGAATTTGTCTTTTTATATATCCTTCATATTTTATAGATATTTCAACTTGCTCCTTTACCGCTCTTGACAGATTTGGAAGCTCACATACTTCTGTTAAGCTCTCATAACTTATTTCAGGTCTTCTAAGCAATTCAGCAAGATTTATTCCACTTTTTATTGCTGTACTATTTCTACTCTCAAGATATGTTAGTACCTTTTCGCTTGGAGGTAAATAAGTACTTACTATTCTCTCAATTTCTTTATCAACAAGCTCTTTTTTTTGTAAGAAGCTATTGAAACGTTCAGTACTAATAAGCCCAATTTCTCTGCCAATAGGGGTTAATCTTAAATCTGCATTGTCCTGCCTTAGAAGTAACCTGTATTCAGCCCTTGATGTCATCATCCTATATGGCTCTTTTGTCCCCTTTGTAACAAGATCATCTATTAATACCCCAATGTAAGCCTCTGATCTATCTAAAATAAGAGGGGCTTTCCCTTTTAATTTCATTGCTGCATTTATTCCTGCAATTATCCCTTGCGCAGCTGCTTCTTCATAACCAGAACTACCATTAATTTGACCTGCTGAAAACAAGCCGTCTATATTTTTATGTTCAAGTGATAGCTTTAACTCTGTAGCATCAATACCGTCATATTCAATCGCATATGCACTCCTCATTACCTTTACTTCTTCTAAACCAGGTATTGTTTTCATAAACTCTATCTGTACGTCCTCTGGCAAACTACTTGACATACCTTGTAAATACATCTCTTCAGTATCAAGTCCCATTGGTTCTACAAATACTTGATGTCTTTCCTTATCAGCAAACCTAACAATTTTATCCTCAATTGAAGGGCAATATCTAGGGCCTATCCCTGTAATATTTCCACTAAAAAGAGGTGAACGATGTAGATTATTCTTTATAACTTCATGAGTTTCGTTGTTTGTATACGTTAACCAACATGATATTTGTTCTTTCTCAATACTTTCATTCTCAAAAGAAAATGGAATAATTTCATCGTCTCCCTTTTGTTCAATCATTTTTGAAAAGTCGATACTCCTTTTATTAAGCCTAGCTGGCGTTCCAGTCTTAAATCTTAATAATTTTATATTTAAATTTAATAGACTCTCAGAAAGCCTGTTTGCTGGGAAAAGCCCATCTGGCCCACCACTATAGCTAACATCTCCAAGTATTATTCGTCCCATCAAATATGTTCCAGTTGTTAAAATTATAGCTTTACACTCAAAAATGGCCCCAGTATGAGTTTTCACACCTTTAACTTTTGTCTTGGTTTCATCAGTAATTATTTCAACAATTTCTGCCTGTCTTACATCAAGATTCTCTTGCAATTCTAGCGTATGCTTCATTTCCATTTGATATTGTCGTCTATCAACTTGAGCTCTCAAAGAATAAACTGCCGGACCTTTTGAAAAATTAAGTATTTTTGACTGAATAAAGGTTTTGTCAGTATTCTTCCCCATCTCACCGCCTAAAGCATCAATTTCTCTTACTAAATGACCTTTAGCAGTACCCCCTATATTGGGATTACACGGCATATTAGCTATACTGTCCAAGTTTATTGAAAAAATAATTGTTTTGCAGCCTAATCTTGCAGCTGCTAATGCAGCCTCACAGCCTGCATGTCCAGCACCTACAACTACTACATCATAACTTCCCGCGAAATAATCCATTAGGATTCTTCCTTTCTATCTATTATTATTTCTAATATTTTTATAGTTTATATGGTAAAGACAATTGCGGTTTTAACCTTCGTGACCATTACGCTGTCAAAAACTATTTGTGGGTTTTTTTGCTCGAAAGCGCATTTTCGTACAAAGTTGTTTTTTTAAGCTAGCCTTCAAACCCAAACTATCTGCCTATGCCATCGTAAATTTGGTCGATATTAATTGTCATTACTCTTAATTACATAATATATTAGCACAGTTAAATCTAATTAACTATTTTTAACTATATTTTTGCCTTATAATTTTAAAGCTACTAATCTAAGTAAGCAAATTCTTATATGTCTGCCTTGATACCTAATATTTATTATTTTATTATTTGTAAGAAAAAGTTAGTTATTTACCAATACAAAATTGGCTAAATATCTCGTGCATAATAGCATCATCTATTGACTCACCAGTTATTTTTCCAATAGAATCTGCAGAATTTTTTATATCTATAGTAACCATATCCAAAGGCATTCCTATTTCAAATGAATTAATGGCCTGATTTATTGATTCTATGCTCAAATCTACTAGATTTTTATGTCTTGCATTTGTTAATATTATTTCATTGTTTTGGGAAATCTCCCCATTATAGAACATTTCATAAATTATTTCCTCAAGCTCTTCTATACCCTTTTCATTAATAACTGAGGCTTCTAATATTTTGTTAACATTAAGCTGATTTTTTATATTATCAATTTCACCTTCATTAACCAAATCTATTTTATTAATCATTACTATACTTTTTTTATCTTTAATTAGTTTTAATACCTCTATATCTTCTTCAAGAATACCTGTATCAGCTGCTATAACCATTATTATTAAATCTGCATTTTCTATTGCAGTATATGCTTTATCCACACCTATACTTTCAACAATGTCTTTTGTGGTTCTTATTCCTGCTGTATCAGTAACTTTAGCAGGGATTCCTTTGATGTTAATGTATTCTTCTATGATATCCCTTGTTGTACCGGGAATGTCTGTAACAATAGCCTTAGTATTTCCGGATAATTGATTTAACAAAGAAGATTTACCTACATTTGGTTTGCCAGCTATAACAATATTAATACCTTCTCTAAGGATTTTCCCTCTATTAAATGATTTTACTAGTGAAATAAGACTATCTTTGATTATTCTCAAACTCTCTAGTACCTTTTCTCCTGTTATCTCTTCAATATCATGTTCAGGGTAATCAACAGTTACTTCTATGTGAGCTAACAGACCTACCAATGTTTCTCTTAATGAGTTTAATTTTTTTGATAAATTACCTTCTAAATGGCTTATTGCTGCTTTCGAACTCTCAACTGTTTTTGAATTAATGAGATCAATTATGGCTTCTGCCTGAGATAAATCAATTCTGCCATTTAGGAATGCCCTCTTTGTAAATTCACCTGCTTCTGCAGGACGCGCTCCATATTTAAGCAAAAGCTCTAGTATCCTGTTAACAACCACTAAGCCTCCATGACAATTTATTTCAATAATATCTTCTCTTGTAAAAGTTTTTGGCTTACACATTTTAGTCAACAAAACCTCGTCAACGACAGTTTTATTTATAGGATCTATTATTTTACCATAAGTTACGGAATGCGAATCTATTTCATGAATAGGTTTATTAGAAATAAATATCTTTGATACAATATCAAATGCTTTTTTCCCGCTTATCCTTATAATTCCAATTCCGCCGGTCCCTATAGGTGTAGAAAGTGCTGCAATTGTATCTTCTAAATACATAATCTACCTCGTTATATATATTTAATCTTAACTTTCAAACGCACAAAATGGCTCAAGAATATTCCTGAACCATTTCACTATATATTTCCATCTCATAAACTGATATTATTTTTTTAATGCAATGACTACTTTTCTTTTTGGTTCTTCGCCTGTACTGAATGTTTCAACAGATCTATGCCCTTGTAAAGACGAATGAATTATTCTTCTCTCATATGGATTCATTGGCTCAAGTGTAACAGGTTTTTTATATTTAACAACCTTTTCGGCTAATCTATTAGCCAATTTTACAAGAGTCTCTTCTCTTTTTTGCCTGTAATTTTCAACATTTAAAATAACACGCTTATAATCCTCGTATTCTTTATTCACCACTAAACTAGTTAAATATTGAAGAGCATCCATAGTTTCACCACGGCGTCCAATAATTATACCAATATCATCACCATTAATATCTACTACAATATTTTCATCATCTTCACTTACACTTATATCTGCTTCAACTTCCATATTATTTAGTATGGTATATAGAAAATCAGAAGCAATATCGCATCTGTTATTATTCTCTTCTCTTACAGTAACCTTAATTTTTGCAACTTTTGATCCAATAATACCAAAAATCCCTTTTGTGCCTTCTTCAATAACTTCAATATCAACATCTTCTTCTGAAAGATTTAATTCAGATAATGCTGCTGCAATAGCTTCTTGAACTGTCTTTCCTGTTTTTTCTATACTGTAAGCCATTATTTCGTTACTACCTCCTTCTTCTTAAGGACATATTTATTTACATAGTATTGTTGTGCCATAGAAAATAAATTACCAACGAACCAATATAGTGACATACCTACAGGGAACTGCATCGAAAATATTAATGTCATTAAAGGAGAAATATACAACATTGAATTTCCCATTGGATTTGCTGCTCTATCTTTTGCTTTGTCATTAGTCTTTTTAGGCATTGACATACGAACAGTTAAAAAAGTTGTTACTACTGCAAGTAACGGTAATATCAATACTAAAAATTTTGATGGATCTGACATGAGTTGACCAATATCCCAAGTAGGAGTACTACCAAGGTTTATACCACCATGTCCTGGAAAGAACATGTTTAAATTTCCAACTTGGTCTCCCATTCCATTTTTCATAAAGTAAGTAATTGTGTCTATTTCAGTATATTGACCAGTAGCATTAGCTTGTCCTGCTAAATCAGCTAACTTATCATCTGTCAACCCAATCATAAATTTTAATGGTCGTGCTATAACCTGCCATAATGCAAATAAAATTGGCATCTGAATTAGTAAAGGTAAACATCCACCTGCTGGATTTATTTTATGCTCTTGATAAAGCTTCATTGTCTCTTGATTCAATTTTTCTTTATCATTAGCATATTTTCTCTGTATTTCCTGCAATAAAGGCTGAACCTTTTGCATCTGAGCAGTGGACTTATATTGCTTCAATGTTAATGGAACCATAGCTGCTCTTACGATTATTGTAAATATAATCAGTGCTAATCCATAATTATTTACTCCACCATAAATCCAGTAGAGAAATCTTCCAAGTGGCTCAGCAATAAAATTTAAAAATCCCATATCTTTTTATTTCTCCTAAAACTATCTTTATTTTAATCTATTTAAATCTATTTAACAGGGTCATACCCTCCTGGATGAAAAGGATGACACTTTAATATTCTCTTTATTCCCAAATAGCTACCTTTAATGCAACCATATTTCATTATAGCCTCTAACGTATACTGCGAACATGTTGGATAAAACCTACACGAAGGCCTTATTTTTAAAGGTGATATAAACCTTTGATAAAAATGTATCAAAGATACTAAAGCTCTTTTAAACAATTATGTTTCTCCTGATCAAATATTTGTAGCTTTTTCAATAAATATTTGAATTCCTTTAGCAAATCAGAATATTTGAAAACAGTTTCTCCCCCTCTGGCAGCAATAACTATGTCATAGCCATTAAGAATAAATTCCTCATAATGCTTATAAACTTCTCTAATAAGCCTTTTCTTTTTATTTCTTAATACTGCTTTTCCAGCTTTTTTAGAAACTGATATCCCTATTCTTTTTATAGATTGCCTATTAGGAAAGGCATAAACAACTATATGCCTTCCTACATAAAACAATCCTTTATTAAAAACTCTCGAAAACTCATAATTCTTTTTAAGTGTTGCAACTTTTTTCACGCTAACCTCCATTTTGCCGACACCGCTATCAAAACATTTAGTAAAGAAAAGATATTTATGGCTTTTCCTTACTTTAAAATGTACAATATTTGCACATCTTTTATTTTCGCGTTTTTCAAGTTTAATCTGTATGGAAGATAGCAATCTTAAAGAAAAAGACCACAAAATGCGGTCTTACGCTGAAATAACCTTTCTTCCTTTTAATCTGCGTCTTCTTAATACTTTTCTTCCATTTGCAGTACTCATTCTTTTTCTAAAACCGTGCTCTTTTTGTCTATGTCTTTTTTTAGGTTGATATGTTCTTAACATTAGTCCACCCCCGTTCTAATTTACTTTATATAAACTTATTATAGTCTTTTCTTTTAAAGACACCGAATCTATTATATATTAATACTTTTTAAACTGTCAAGGTTCAATTATAAGTACTATTTCATTACATTATTTTCTTATTATTTTTTTGTAGCCGCATAAATCAATATGTAGTACCTATAAAGAATATGTTAAACCATATGTTGTTGAAATTGTATAATGCATAATAAACCTGTGGATATTTTGGTTAATAAAAAAATTTTTTTGTGGATATCTTGTGTTTTTTATATTGAATTTTCCACAAAACTCTGTTATATTTATTAATGCTTGTTGATAACTTGTGTGTTATTAGAAATCAAATTGTTAATAACTTTATTATTATTATGAATTTTTTTATTTATACTTTTCACGTAAAAACTTTTTGAGTATTTATTATCTTAAATTTTTTTGTTTATTATTTACATATTTGATTTTTTGTTTTTACTAACATTATGTTTTTAGCAAAATGTAAAATTTTTTACACTTTGCTATTATTAATTTTGATTATAACCAAGGTGGCGAAATAAGATGAGCTTGCAGTTAAATGATATATGGAATAAAACTCTAGAATTACTTAAGGATGAAATGACAGATATAAGTTACAATACTTGGATATTAACAATAGAACCTATTTCTATTGATTCAAATACTGTCACTTTAGGAGTTCCTGCTGATTTTCAGAAAGGAATTCTTGAATCGAGATATTCGTACTTAATTAAAAATTCACTAAAACAAATAACTCATAAGGACTATAATATTTATTTTTCTATACCTTCACAGACTCAATCAAGGCCTGCAGCTCAAGAATATTCAGAAGATACATCAAGTTTAGGGTTAAACCCAAAATATACATTTGACACATTTGTAATAGGTAATGGAAATAGATTTGCTCACGCTGCTTCACTAGCCGTGGCCGAGGCACCTGCTAAAGCATATAATCCTTTATTTTTATATGGAGGAGTCGGACTTGGTAAAACTCATCTTATGCACGCTATAGGTCATTTTGTTTTAAGTCAGAATCCTTCATTAAAAGTTTTATATGTTTCATCTGAAAAATTTACTAATGAATTAATAAACGCCATTAAAGATGATAAAAATGAGGAATTTAGATATAAATACAGAAATATAGATGTTTTACTTATAGATGATATTCAGTTTATTGCTGGAAAAGAAAGAACTCAAGAAGAATTTTTCCATACCTTTAATGCCTTATACGAAGCAAATAAACAAATTATTGTATCAAGCGATAAACCTCCAAAAGATATCAATACTCTAGAAGACAGACTTAGATCTAGATTTGAATGGGGTCTTATTGCAGATATAGCTCCACCTGATTTGGAAACCAGAATTGCAATTCTTAGAAAAAAAGCTCAACTGGAAAAACTTGATGTACCAGATGATGTAATGGTTTATATAGCTGACAAGGTTGCTTCTAATATTCGTGAATTAGAAGGCGCACTAAATAGAGTTATTGCTTATTCAACATTAACTGAACATAAAATTGATGTGGATATGGCTATTGAAGCACTTAAAGATATGTTTAACAATAGCAAAACAGTTGTTATAAATGCTAAGACCATTCAAGAATCAGTTTCTAGATACTTTCATCTAAAAACTGATGAACTTAAATCAAAGAAAAGATCAAGAGATGTGTCATTCCCTCGTCAGATAGCAATGTATCTATGCCGTGAAATGACAGATATGTCTCTTCCTAAAATAGGTGATGATTTTGGTGGAAGAGACCACACAACAGTTATGCATGCTTGTGAAAAAATAAAAAATGATGCTGAAAGTAGTGCAGAACTCAGAAGAACTTTAGAGGATATTAAAAAAAATATATTAGGTGGATAATTTTTTGAATTTAAGAATTTTATACACAGTTTCTGTTGATTTGGTGATTATATTTTGTGTATAACTTTGAGTTTTTGTTAAATCTAATTTAATGTTAATAAATTGATACAATTATTCAACATGTTATAAACAACCTTAAACTATTTGTATCACTAAATCTCAAGAGTTATGCACAGTTTTAACAGTACTTACTACTATTCTTACTAAATTTATATCTTTTATTTAATATATAAAAACGGAGGTTGCCGTGAAAATAATTTGCTCAAAAGAAAACTTGTTAAATGGAATAAATATAGTTCAAAAAGCAGTATCAACTAAAACAACATTACCAATACTTGAAGGTATACTATTGAATGTTGATGATAAATTTAAATTAACTGGTAATGATTTAGAAATAGGAATAGAATGCTTTGTAGAAGCCGATATTAGAAACACTGGTTCTATAGTTATTAATTCTAAAATGTTTGGTGATATTGTCAGAAGATTACCTGATTCAGAAGTACTTATAGAAGTAAATGAAGATAATCTCGTTATTGTTGAATGTGAAAATTCACACTTTGAGATAAAAGGAATAAATCCTTCTGGTTATCCTAGTTTACCTGAGGTTGACAAAGAAAATATTTTAAGTTTGACACAATCTGATTTAAAGGATATGATAAGACAAACTGTTTTTGCTGTAGGATCTGATGAAAATAGACCAGTACTAACAGGAACACTTATTGAAGTTAAAAATAATGAGTTAGTTTTAGTGTCTATTGATGGTTATAGACTTGCTTTAAGAAAAAAATTAATTAATGGTGATTTATCTGATTTTTCAGTAATTGTACCTGGAAAAATTTTAAATGAAATATCTAAAATTCTTCAAGCTACTGATGAGGAAGTATTTGTATATAATTCTAATAATCAAATAGTTTTTGATACAAAGTCATGGAGAATAGTATCAAGACTTATTGAAGGTAAATTTTTAAACTATAATAGCTTGCTAAATAAAGAATTCGAAACAAAGGTTATTATTAATAATAAGGAATTTCAATCCAGCTTGGAGAGAGCCTCTTTAATTTCTATGAATGATAAGAATAGCCCTGTAAAGTTATTTATTAGCAATGATAAAATTGTTATCACTTCAAATGCTGAATTGGGAAATGTTAGGGAGGAAATAAAGTGTGAAATTGTAGGCAACACTTTAGAAATTGGATACAATCCCACATATTTAATTGATGCATTAAAAGCTATTGATGATGAAAGATCTTCAATATATTTTATAACTACAAATGCTCCTTGTACTTTTAGACCTGTAATTGAGAATAGTGATGCTTTTGCTTATTTAGTTCAAGCAGTAAGAATATAATTTATTTCATTTAGTTTTTTGTAGGGAGGAACTATGGAACAAGTAGAAATAAGTACTGAATATATAAAGCTAGATCAATTTTTAAAATGGTCTGGAGCATGTGATAATGGTGTAATAGCAAAAAGTTTTATTTTAGATGGACTTGTAAAAGTAAATGGTAATATAGAAGTTCAGAGAGGGAAAAAATTGAGAAATGGCGATATTGTTGAGTTTGAAAATAAAAAGTTTGAAGTTATAACAAAGTAAAATACGGGGTATCAAATTGATTGTAAAAAGTTTATTTTTAGATAATTTTAGAAATCATAGAGATACAAAAATGGATTTTTCAGATAGATTTAATATTATTTATGGAAATAATGGCCAAGGGAAAACTAACATTCTTGAAGCCATTTATTTATGTGCGTCTGGAAGATCACATAGAACCTCAAAAGACACAGAATTAGTGCGTTTT
>JAEWZA010000367.1 GCA_023395575.1 Bacillota bacterium | reverse complement strand
CAATAATAGAGTCAAAGGAATTGCACTAGGGGGCATTCTTGCTGCGTTTGCTGTAATATGTGTTTTTCTTGCATCAATACTTCCTACAAGTGTGCTTACTCTGTATGCTGTCAGCTCGTTGTTTATTTCAGTTATTATTATTGAGTTTGGTACAAAAGCAGGCTGGACTTTTTATTTGGTGTCAAGCATATTATCAGCTGTCTTGGTTCCGAGACTAGAAGTAGTGCCGTTTGTTGTGTTTTTTGGAATATATGGGTTGATAAAGTTTTATACTGAAAAAATGCAAAGTAGGATTTTAGAGTATATATTAAAGCTTGTTTATTTTAATATATGTTTGCTGCTGGGGCTATTTTTCTTAAAAGAAATAATACTTGTGGGAGTAACAATATCTGCTCCGATTTATATTGTAGCTGGGTTATTAGAGCTGGTTTTTGTACTATATGACTATGTATATACATTGTTTATCCGATTCTACGCATCCAAGCTAAAACCTAAATTAAAGCTTTAAGTTTAAGTAAATACATGTGGAAATAATTTGAAATAAAGTGCTGTATATATTACAATAATTGTAATTGCAGTGCTTTTTTGATTTTTTATTTGGTAAATTCACCACGGAGGTAAGACTATGAGCCCAGCTTTTTCGTATTCCATTGCTGTTTTTTTCATAATTTTTATAGCTGGCTGTTCTGTAAATTTGCTAAAACAACATTACGTATTTCAGTTAATTGGAATTGCATTTTTCTTTACATATATAGTGATTAACTCTGCGATATTTGTAGAGAATACCGTCAGTGTAACTTTTCAAGAGTTGTTTTACAGATCACTTCCAAGCCTTTTTGGTATGTCTGCGTGTCTTATCTGTTTAGCGCTAGGTGTTTGGATATTTCCTTCAATCAGAAACAAATTTAAGGATTAAATAAAAAAATTTTCTATTTATTCACTCAATTTTACCAAATCATAAGTTTGTCGCTACAAAACTTAGCATAATTGTTACTATAATAATTTGATAAATATAGTGATAGCTGTAGTTAACAATTGTTCATTTAAAAGTTTTGTGCTTTAGACATTCCTTTGGGGGAAGGTCAAAAATGGATTTGGCTCAATTTGTGCATATCTATGGCTCAAGTACGCTTAAACTGCCAATCAGTCAGCTTTTAATTTGCAAAGCGCAGATGAAATCTCGCTGAAAAATTAAGTTGATAAAAAGTGTATTTTGCCTAATTTTCACATAAATTTCATGATAAAATGTATCTGGTTTTAATTATTATGATATAATATAAATTGTTCAACTTTCCCAGTTGAAAATTACAGGTGTTAAAATTATCAATGGAAAGTTAAGTTGGAATTGATTTCGTGTATTAGTTGGTAGTTACCATTCAAAGCTTACTAATAATTGATTTTACTCTGATATAAATTATTTTAATATATAATACCAATGTATAATGAAAGGAATGGTCAACAATATGAATGAAAAGGTTAAGGATATTGCGGTCAGAATTAAGGGATTGAGGCTATTAGCCGGAGAATCTGAAAAAACAGTGGCAGGTGCAATTGGATTAAATGTCGATGAATACTTAAAATATGAAAATGCTGAAGATGATATTCCGGTTAGTATATTGTATGAAATAGCTGAATACTACAAAGTGGATATGACCGAAATACTAACGGGTACCTCACCTAAATTGCATGATATAAGCTTTGTTAAAAAGGGTGAAGGTCTAAAGATTGAAAGATTTGACCAGTACAAGTTTGAAAGTCTTGCATATAAATATTCCAATAGAAAAATAGAGCCTTTGCTTGTTGAACTTGACCCAGGAAATTCTCCAGAGCTTGTTTCACACAAGGGGCAGGAGTTTAACTTTTGCCTTGAGGGCAGAATGCAGGTAATAATAGGCAAGGAAAGTTTTATCATGGAGCCTGGTGACTCCCTGTATTTCAATTCAACACTACCACACAAGCAGCTGGCGCTAGATGGGAAGCCTGCAAAATTTGTAACAATTATTTTGCTTTAAAAGTCAATTATTATCAACTGCGAAGTTTGAGTTATAAAAAATAATTAATAATTAATTAGCGGCCAAGTATGCTGCATTTGTTTGACATAGAAATAAACTGGTCTATAAGGTATTGGAGGATATACATAATGGGTTTAGAACAAAGATATTTAGGAAGAACAGAATTTAGTTCCTATGAGGATTTTAGTGAAAATTTTAAGCTGGAGGTTCCTGACAATTTCAATTTCGCTTATGACATTATAGATGAATATGCAAAAAATGAGCCGGAGAGACTTGCTCTCGTATGGTGCGACGATAAAGGTAATGAGAGAAAATTTACATTTAGTGACCTTAAGTACTGGTCTGATAAGACAGCAAACTACCTAAAATCAAAAGGTATTAGTAAAGGTGATAAAGTGATTTTTATTTTAAGAAGGAGGTTTGAGTTCTACTTCTTTGCCTTTGCTTCTTCTAAAATAGGTGCAATATTTATTCCATGTACTAATCAATTGATGAAAAAGGATATAGTATACAGAAATAACGCGGCAGGAGTTAAGGCTATTATTGCATATAATGATGATGGTGTTCCTGAACATGTAGACAGCTCAAGAGTAGAATCTCCAACTGTTGACACTTATATTATGGTTGGAGGCAGTAAAGAGGGCTGGCTTGACTATGACAGCGAAATAGAGAAGGTTTCTGAGGTTTGGACAAGACCTGAAGGCGACCAAAACACAACAAATGAAGATTTAATGATGATCTATTTCACATCTGGAACTACTAGTATGCCTAAAATGGCTATGCATGATTTTACATATCCTTTGGGGCATATTGTTAC
>JAEWZA010000274.1 GCA_023395575.1 Bacillota bacterium | reverse complement strand
GATTTAGGGAAAAGAAATAGGCTTATTAACTATAGAGAAACAAAAAGGTCAAATTTAAAAATAGTTTCACCAGAAATAGATGATTTGTACAAAAGACTTGTAATTGATGAAGAAGCTTTAGAGTTTCCTCTTTTAATTGAAGATTGGGACGATGAGGATTCGGATTATGAAAACAAAGATAAAATTTTAAATGGCGATTTGCAAAGCAACCAAAATATTAAGGAATTGCAAAAAACATTAAGGAATCTTAGGGATAAAGCCAAGACTGCTATTGAAGAGCAGGGTGTTAATATTCTATACCTTTCATTTGGATTTCTAAAGTGGAGAGAGAGTAGCGACTCAGACCAATTACTTACATCACCAATAGTACTTGTGCCTGTTACATTAACGTTAGAGTCTATAACGTCACCTTTTGTTCTTAGATTACATGAGGATGAAATTGTTATTAATCCTACTTTATTGCACAAAATAGGAAACGATTTTGGAGTAAAGTTACCGGAGTTTGATCATGAAGATAATATTATTGAATATTTAAGCAGTGTAAAAGATATAGCACACAGAAATAAATGGGAAGTATCTTATGAAGCGGGGCTCAGTTTACTATCTTTCCTTAAAATCAATATGTATAAAGACCTAGAAAACAACAAAGATATTTTAGTTGCACATCCAATAATTAAGGCGTTATCTGGTGATACGAATGAAGTATCTTCCTTACCAGAAGAATATAATGATTATCATCATGATGAGAAGCTTAGACCAATTGATGTATTCCAAGTTGTAGATGCGGATTCTAGCCAACAGGATGCTATCCTGTATTCTAAAAAGGATGTTAGTTTTGTACTTCAAGGCCCGCCAGGCACTGGGAAAAGTCAGACTATAACTAATATTATAGCTGAGTGCCTTGCAGATGGTAAGAAAATACTATTTGTATCTGAAAAGATGGCTGCTCTTGAAGTGGTTCATAAAAGACTTCATCAAGCCGGATTATCTGATTTTTGTTTGACCCTTCATAGCCACAAGGCTAATAAAAAAGAGGTATTGAATGAACTTGGCAGGACTTTAAACCTTAATAAAATAAAACTACAAGATGAGGCTTTATACCAGCTTGAACTGCTTCAAACTGAAAGAGATAAACTTAACAAATATAATTCAGAGATTCATTCACATTGCCTACCCTTAGGCAAATCAATTTATGAGATTAGTGGAAGATTGGCGAAACTTTATGAAACGCCTGATGTAATTTTCTCTATTGAAAATGTTGGACAAACTACTCCTGAAAAACTGAATCAATATACATATTTACTTGGAGAATTTTCTAAGACAATAGGCAAAATGACTGAAGATTATCAGAGCAATCCATGGAGAGGCTGTAATGTTTTGAGTGTATCACATGAATTACGCCATGATATAGAAACCTACTTAAAGCAATTACTTCCGAAGTTGCAATTAGTATCAAGTGAAATTGAAGAGACAATAAATATTCTTGGAATAAGCTTAGAAGTTTCTTTGGGAAAAGTAGATGAACTTATTAATATTTTAGAAATAGCATCAAAATCACCAAAGATACCATTACAGTGGGTATTTGAAGACGATATTGAAGAATTATCAATACAGGCGAACGAGTATAGTAGGTTAAAAACAGAATATTCAGAAATATTGAACAACCTTTCTATAAGATATCAAGATGGGTATTTGGAATTGCTCGGAGACAGGATTATGAGTAGTTTCATGTCAGGCATGACTGAAGCAAGGCAAATGCTTAATCCTTCTATTTATAAAAGTGACGCTTGTATTGCAGAATCTCTTGGGGGTATTATTGTATCTTTAAATTCTATTAATAGTGCAGTTAATTCAATTGAAGAAGTAAGCGAAGCTATGAGTCATTTAATTGGGACTAACAAAGTTAAAAACCTAAATGAATCGAGTTCATTGGCTAGTTTGTTGGAAAAAATATTATCTAATCCAAAGCCTACAAATGAATGGTTTGACATTAATAGATATAAAGACATTAAAAGTTTATTTTGTGAAGCAAAAAATACATATGAACAATTACAACTTTATACCCAAGAAGTATTGGCAAAATTTGACCAAGAGATATTTAATGTTGATTGTGTTGCTATGCTTAAAAGGTTTAAAACTGAATATACTTCTTTCTTTAAGATATTTAACAAGAATTATAAGTCAGATAAAAATATAATAAGGTCAATATCAAGGGAAGTAATAAAAAAAATTGATGACTATTCTATAATAAAGATTTTGGAGAAATTAAAGAACATAGTAGATAAGAAATCTTGGATAGGCGAAAATAGTGATATAATGAGTTCACTTTTTGGAGGCCATTATAAGAAAGAACGCACTGATTGGAATGAGTTAGAAGAATCATTATCTTCTTTTGAAAAAATTCTTGATTATTTCGGGACGTCTACTATTCCTGATAAAACAAAAGAATTTCTAATATTTCCTGATTCAAAAGTAGAAGAAGTAAAAACAGGTTATGAAAAAATTAAGTCCGCTCTAGACAGTAACATATCAACAG
>JAEWZA010000206.1 GCA_023395575.1 Bacillota bacterium | reverse complement strand
TTATTTCAGAGTCAATTTCGGGAGCGAGCCATAGATATATATTGCACGGGAGTACTATTTAAGCAGTTTACTGCTGATATATATTATTTCTTATTTTACAACAATCCCATCATTATTTGTCACATTTTTATGTTAGCCGAAATCTTTGCATTTATAAAGTTGAGTTAATAAAAACTGACTAACAGTTCCAAATTATTCATAGCTGTTAGCCAGTCTCTATTGATTTTATAATATACTCAACTTTCCATTGATAAATTTGAATACCACTTACTTTCAATGTAGTAAAGTTGAATAATATATTTATAAATTTCAAGTTATTGCCTTGTCATTATGTCTACTCTGTCTCAAAATATTCACTTTCCTTGAAGGTGAACTATACCATTAAAGTGTTCTTTGTGATTAAGGTGCACTCTCATTAAGGCTTATATGGTAGTTCATTAACAATCCCAAGTAAATATTGCTTGAATACTGCAAAATCAAGGGCATCTATTACTTTGTCGCTATTTAGATCAGCAGCCTCAAGGTCATTTTCTGCTGGAAAATCTGTAATAGAACCAAGGAGATACATTTTCATTAATGCATAGTCTGTAGCATCAATTCCTTTATCTCCATTAAGATCTCCTACAATAGTTGTAGGTGCTGCCGCTTTACCAAATGTAAACCAGTTAATGTTGAATAAATAACTGCTACCACCGGTAAATTTCAGATATAGGTCATGTTTTCCACTTACCTTTTCTATATCACATTTAACATCAGCCCAAGTTTGCCAGCCACCAGTACTTTTAACAGCGCAAGTCCCTATTTTAGTACCATCAGCTTTATCAAGCCTAATTTCGATATTTCCTCCATTAGCATTATTACTAGCTACTCTTGCTTGAAAACTTGTTGCACCATCACCGAAATCCACATTTTGATAAACGACATAATCTCCATTCTCAATATATCCAACATCATCCCCACCACCAGTATCTGAACAGGATTCTGTTTGGATTCCGAACTGGTCATCGTATCTCTCTGCTTCAACCTTTGTGTATGGTGATATTGGTCCACTTCCAGCATCTAACTTCTCACCGTCAAAAGGAACAACAATAACCTTACTTCCATGTCTATCATTCCCAACATCTTTGTCTTTAGCAACATCTATTACTGCAAGTGTCATTGCAACCACATGTCCGTTCTCCATGTAAACATTAGGACGTTCTATCTTATTCCAATGATTTACAGTGCCATCTGTGTATCGTAAAAAGTTTGTTGTCGGATCATAAGCAATTCCAGATTCAAGCTTCCAGTTACTGATACCATCCTTTGAGGTAAGGTGATAAGCCTTACGGGTATCCCACTTATTAGCTAGAACATGATATTTCCCACCGCTATACCACATTACAGGATCCTCCATGTTAACTGTTGGGCAACCTGGAGTACTTGCAAAAATATTTGTTCCCTGAATAGTATAAGGTCCAAGTACATTATCTGAAATACCAATTACTGCATCTCTTCCAATTAGTCCATAACGTCCATCTGGGCGGAGCATAATATAAACATTGGATGCTGTATAAAGGTTTGAATAAGCATTTTGAGCTATTGATACACTTCCCAGTTTAGACCACGGTCCATCTAAGGAATTAGATACAAAAATATCTGCTGGTCGTCTAGTTTCACTAACGAGAACAGCATATCGTCCATCCTTCAACTGGAATGGTACAACATTATGGCCTCTTCCGCCTAAATCATTTGGCCAAATCATACCCTTGTCTGTATAAGGTCCGTATAGGTTATCACTTGTCGCATGTACAGCAACTGAACCGAACCATCCATTGTGACCAGCACTTTGATCCCAGCGGCTTGCAAACATGTGATATCTACCATCTTCTCCCTTTATTATTCCTCCATCCCAGTAACAGTACTTTGACATTGTTCTGTCTTCCAAACCATTACCCAGGTCACGAGGTCCTACATCCTGAGCCCCCCAGCATGAAGAGGACAAGGGTTCTATAATAGGCATAGGTTGAAAATTATCAATTAATGGTGCCGCAAATGCTGCTCCTTGAAGCATCATTACTGAAATAACCCCTGCTAAAAACACGGATAGTTTTTTCATAAAATAAGCATACCTCCTCTTTCGAATTTCATAAAAATACCAAAACCTCAGTTCAAGTATTAACATTAGCATTTATTTAAGCACTTACGCCGACTATATAACCCAAGGCATCCTGCCTAGATGTAATACTCACAGCTACTTACTTTAGCTGTATCGGCTACAATACTTGTTATTTACCTACTATTCCTAGCATCAATTCTAACCGAACATAGTAATTAAATCCGATGTTTTACTAGAGTTGCTTATGAATATAACCCATAGTCTACAAAAAGCAACTCTAATAAAACCATTTTTTGTCACAGCACAGATAGCTATTGACTTAACTAATTACACTATTTTACATATGGCAAGATAGTAACAATGCCTAACAGATATTGCTTAAATACAGCAAAGTCAAGTGCATCAATTACTTTATCACCATTCAAATCTCCTGCCTCAAGGTCATTTTCTGCTGGGAAGTCTGTAACTGAACCAAGAAGATACATTTTCATTAACGCATAATCTGTTGCATCTACCTCAGTATCTCCATTTAGGTCTCCAACAATAGTCGTAGGTTCAGGTTCCGGTACTGAATTAATGAATTGGAACCAGTTTACATTGAATAAATATCCACTTCCTCCAGTAAATTTCAGATATACGTCGTGTATTCCGCTAGCTCCAGTTACCTTACATTCTGCATCGGTCCAAGTCTGCCAAGCACCGTTTGGAACAACTTTGCAAGTTCCTATTAATGGACCGGTAATACTATCAAGTCTGATTTCAATATTACCTCCTCCACCGTTGCTGGCTACTCTAGCTTGGAAATCTGTTACTCCGTTGTTGAAATTGATATTTTTGTAAACAGCATAGTCTCCATTCTCAATAAACCCAATATTCTTTCCACCTTCAGAACAGTTTTCAACATCTATACCTGACTGAGAAGAGAAATTCTCAGCTTCAATTTGTGCTCCTTTTACTCTTACTAAGCATTCAGATTCACCAAGCTTTTTACCCTGTGCATCTACAACAAACAACTTATATGATCCTGCTTTAGTAGGAGCTATAATAGAGGTTGATGTTCCTGACGCTTTTGTCATGCTTACTCCCTGTACAAAACTAGTTGTGCCAGCTGGAGCAAACCATACAGTATTTGAAGCGTTGCCGCTACTTCTAATATTGATTACATCTCCTGCTGATGCCTGACAGCTTGCAGGGAACACATAATCCGCTACTGGAATTACGTTTTCGGGTACAATGTTTCTGTATTCATCCTGAACTCCAGAATTCACACATATATCGTACGCAGTCATAGGCCATACATTGTCTGGAACAACAATTATAGGATCAATTTTACTGTTTGGAGGATTTTTACCCATTTTGCTGACAGTAGCATATGTTCTTAGAATTGTTAAATCATGCTTGTCACCGAATTCCTCACAGTTAATTGTATATGTTACACCAGGGTCAATGTCTAGTACATTATCATTTTCTGTTATATATGCACTACCTTCATCATTATGTAAACCATAAGTAGGTCCAGTTGAGTTATTAGGAATTCCCTTTACATAGTTTTCATTTATAGTGGTATAAGGCATTTGCCCTATAGTGTATATTGCTCCACTGTCATGAAGTCTGTTCAATGCATTATATATACGATTGTTATTTATTACATTGTCCTTACATGTAGTTGAGTCTTTAAAATTACACCATCCCCAACCTAAAGTTATACCATTGTAACCTGTAGTATGAACTGTGTTTTGCGTAATCTTCAGCTTATTTACAAAGAATGCTGTTATACCAGCACAACCACCAAAACCAGGAGCTGTACTACAATCCCATAACATATTATTATTTATTACGATATTTGTACAAATTCCTTCTATACCTGGAGCGTATTTCTGATGCTCTCCACCATCTCCTAAATATACATGCTGTGGATGTCCTACAGTGATACCACTTGCAGTAATGTCATAAATGTAGTTTCCTACTAAATTTGAGTTGATTACATCATTAACCATAGTAATACCATCGGAACCACTGTGCTTAATAACATTTCTTGTAAGGTTTATTGAATCAGCACTTACTATGCTTATTATTGCTGGATATGTATCAAGTAGAGTGTACTTGGTGTCATGCCAATTGCCATTGTAATAAGCTATAAATGCATCTGCACTCTGGCAAGTAGTTCTTCCATAGGAATCTCCAACTTTAATAAGGTTCCAATCAGTATTTGCAAATGTTATTCCCTCAAAAGTTATATTTTTAACTCTGCTTGCATTTGACTTTCCTGAAATGTCGATAAGCTTTTCTACAAAAGGAGCCTCAACATCTGCTGTTTCCATATTTTCGCCTGAGCGTGGATAGTAATAAAGTGTTTTTGTAGTCTTATCAAAATAGAATTGCCCTGGAGAATTTAAAAACTCAAATGCATTATAAATTGTATGAGTACTTGTTGTAGTAAAAGCCGCACCCCAACCAGGCAATTGAGCTATTGAGCCGTAAGGCTGTTGTAAAAGAAGTACTCTAGATGACCCAGATGTAATAACATCCCTAGTACATACAATGTTCTCGTTCCATGTAGTACCATTTACTATCTCAAGATCATCCTTATTGCTTTTAATTTCTGGGACATCTGACGCATTATATTTGACTCCGTCACTATTGCTGCCGCTTGTCCAAGCCCAACTAGCTTGTCCTTTTGTTATAGAATAAGTTCCATATCCACCTTGAGCTTTGACTGTTTTTTTAGTCATCTGTGCTCTCTTGTCATTTACAAAGAGATATCTCAATTTGGTTGAACGGTTTAGAGTAGCCTTATATATGTTGTCGTTGTACTTAGTCCATCCTGTAACCTTTGTTGCACCATTAATTACAGGTGTTTCATCCTCATATGCCTTGTAATATATCCTGAAGCCATTTGTTCCAGAATCCTCTACTCCAAAATTAATGGTACTATTAATTCTGTAGTCACCACCTCTTAAATAAACATAAATGTCACCAGTCATATTTTTATTAATAGTACGCACTACATCACGAGCCTTTGTAACAGTCTGGAAAGGTGCGTCAATGGTTCCAGGATTGCTATCGCTTCCCGATGGTGATACATAATAGGCTGCCTGTGTTGTTGCAGCTGTTACCACTTCCGGAAATATAGTGGATGGTACAATACTGCACATCATTATTATAAAAGAAAGCGTTACTACAAAACACCTCTTTATAGCTGTCATTTTGAACATTATTATTCCTCCTTATAATTACAAAGGATTATACCTCTGCAGGGAATTTATCTATCATACGTAATAGATATTGTTTTACTAGTGCAAAGTCTATTGCATCTACTGTTCCACTGCCATCAACGTCTGCTGCTTTTATTTGATCTGCTGTAAAATCTATTGCTGATCCAAGTAAATACTGTTTTATTTGTGCAAAGTCAATTGCATCTATGCTGCCGCTTCCATCAACATCACCGTATTTAACTGTTGGTTGTGTTGGAGTTCCATTGAATTTCCAGTTGTTAAAATTGAATAAATAACCACTTCCACCAGTAAATTTAAGGTATAAATCATGTACTCCTGTAGCACCAGTTACATTACAAGTTACATCAGCATAGGTCTGCCAAGCACCTGTTCCTTTTACAGCACAAGTTCCAACCAGCGTTCCTGTTGGGCTATCTAAACGAATTTCAATATTTCCACCACTATTTGCTGAAGAAACTCTTGCTTGGAAAGATGTTGCGCCAGTACCAAAATCAACACCATTTATCTTTAGGTAATCACCATTTTCAATAAAGGATACAGCCATTCCGCCTTCACCACATGATTCTGTTTCAACACCTTGTCCCCAAGCAAATGTTTCTGCTTCAGTTTTAACAAATGGATTTAGATACTTAATCTGAGTTGGTCCATTTTTAGTCATTGGGATATTTGGTATTTTTCCATCTGAACTATATTTGAATTGTTCTACACATACAGAACGTTTATAGCTTCCTCCACCTGGAAGATCACCTGTGTGATAGAACAAGTAATCATTTCCTTTAAATCTCGCTACTCCAGGATGATTTGTGAAGCTGTTTCTACCACCCATAATAGCCCCTCTAGCAGTCCATGGTCCTGTTGGGCTATTGCTTGTTGCATATTGAAGGTTTTCACTTCCATTATTCCAACCTGCATATACCAAGTAATACATATTATTTAGCTTGTAAACCCATGGTCCCTCTATAAATCCATCTGGTTTTGTTAATGTTTGTACACTACCTGAATAAGAAATCATGTCCTTATTTAATTTTACCATGTAAAGGTTACCATTTCCCCAATATAAGTATGCTTGACCATCATCATCAATGAAACATGTTGGATCTATATCCTGTGAACCGCTTTTTGTAGCTAAAGGCTTTCCTAATGGATCAACAAATGGTCCTGTCGGGCTGTCTGATACAGCAACACCAATTGCATAGGCTCCATTTTTTTGTGTTAAAGGTACATAAGCATAAAATTTTCCGTCTCTTTCAACAACCTGCCATGCCCAAGCATCCCCTTTTGCCCAGCTAAAATCAGTATAACCTAAAATTGTGCCATGATCAGTCCAGTTTTGCATATCCGTTGTTGAATAGCATTTCCAGTTCTTCATTGTGTAAAAATCATTTTCAGTTACATCTTCATCATGACTAGTGTAAAGATATAAGGTATCTCCATGAACCATTGGTGCTGGATCTGCAGTGTAATTGGTTTGTACAACTGGATTGTCCGCATAACATAAGGTCGGAATAAGTAGTGATACTGCAGTTAAAAGGCCTAACAATTTTTTTGCTTTTTTCATTTTATTACCCCCCAATAAATATTTGTGTAACTAAATTACACTTTTGCTTTTTTAAAAATTACTTATCTCAAGAGTTCATAGTTTTAACAAAAACGATAACCCCTTGTTTCATGAAGAAATTGAAGTTCTCATACACTTTAAAGTGTCATATCAAACTGAGTTAAACGTTTAGCTCAGAAATACTGCTTTTTGTAACAATACCTAATTGACAATGTCAATACAAAATATTATTATCCTCATATAATTTTATTAGATTATTCTACTTATATTATATAAAACAGTATATTTGAATTGCCATGCACATATTTTTACTTGTTTGTCATTTGTTTACGAGTTTTAAGTACACTCAATTTATCAATAAAATAGCCCCTATATCTAAATTATCATATAAATCTTCAGCAAAATTTTCATGATAATATTTTCATAGGAAAATTGATTAGTATGCTTTGAAAAAGCTGACCTTAACCAAAAAAAGCAAGTTGGTAAGCCAACATTGCTTTTTTCATTAAAAAATCTGCTTGACCCACTTAATGGGCCAAACAGATTTTAGTTAACTTTATTCACACGCTAAACTTTGTACTACTGATGCTTTAAAACCTAACATATTAACAGCTCTACTACTCATTTGCTCCACAGCACTTTTTATACTTTTTGCCGCTTCCGCATGGGCATATGTCATTTCTTCCAACTCTATTGGTATTTGTAACAGGCTTCTTTGGTTCATCTCCATGACTAGCATTTACTGGTTCTGCAACCTTTTCACGCTGTGGAGCATGCTCTCTGTCAATTCTTGATCTTACAAGTAATTTAACAGCATCCTCTTGTATACTCTTTATCATTTCTTCAAACATCTGATAGCCTTCAAATTTATATTCAACAACTGGATCTCTCTGACCATATGCTCTGAGACCAATTCCATTTTTCAATTGATCCATTGCATCTATATGATCCATCCATTTTTGGTCAACTATTCTTAGCAGAACTACTCTTTCTAATTCTCTCATGAGTTCAACTCCAATATCAGCCTCTTTGAACTCATATATTTTTTCAACAATTTCCATAAGCTTTTCTTTCAAGTCTTCCTTATCAAAGGAGCTACGCTCTTCATTACTTAAAGTTAAGGCACCTTGTGGTAAGAAAACACTTTCTAGATATACCATCATTGCTTCCCAATCCCACATATCAGCATATTCGCTTTCAGCACAGTAGGTAGCAATAACATTATCTATGATGCCTTCAAACATTTTAATAAACGAATCCCTAAGATTTTCCCCGTTAAGAACAGTTCTTCTCTGTTCATAAATAACGCCTCTTTGAGTATTCATTACATCGTCATATTGCAGAACTCTTTTTCTAATATCAAAGTTTCTTCCTTCCACCTTCTTTTGGGCACCTTCAATAGCATTTGTCAGCATGCCGTGTTCTATTGGCTGATCCTCTTCAAGTCCTAAAGTCTCTACAATCTTGGTTAATCTTTCTGATCCAAATAGCCTCATAAGATCATCCTGCAAGGATATATAAAATCTAGAAGAACCAGGGTCACCTTGACGTCCTGCACGACCACGCAACTGATTGTCTATACGTCTTGATTCATGTCTCTCGGTACCTATAATATGAAGTCCACCAGCCGCATAAACCTTTTCACGTTCTGCACTAGTAATACCCTTGTACTTTTCATTTAAACTGCTAAATCTCTCTCTAGACTCTAAAATCAGCTCATCATCTGTGTCATTATAACTTGTGGAAGCACTTATTAATTCTTCAGGATAGCCCATCTTTCTCATTTCTTGCTTAGCCATATGTTCAGCATTACCACCAAGAACTATATCTGTTCCTCTACCTGCCATATTAGTAGCAATAGTAACAGCTCCAAACTTACCTGCCTGAGCTATGATTTCCGCTTCTTTATCGTGATACTTTGCATTTAATACCTGATGAGGGATTCCCTTTCTCTTGAGCATCACACTAAGTAATTCCGATTTTTCAATAGAAATAGTACCAATCAACACAGGTTGACCCTTTTTATGACACTCAACAATATCTTCTATAACTGCATCTAATTTACCTTTTTCATTTTTATAAACAACATCAGAAAGATCTTTTCTTGCAAGTTCTCTGTTTGTAGGAATAATTATTACATCCAGTTTATATATTGTGTTAAATTCATCTTCCTCTGTTTGAGCTGTACCTGTCATACCTGCAAGCTTTGTGTACATTCTAAAGTAGTTTTGGAAGGTTATTGTTGCAAGTGTTTTACTTTCTCTCTCAACCTTAACACCTTCTTTTGCTTCGATAGCTTGATGTAGACCATCACTATAT
>JAEWZA010000158.1 GCA_023395575.1 Bacillota bacterium | reverse complement strand
CCATTACTAGGCTTATTATTGCCATTTCCATTCCCATTATTGTTGGGGTTAGCGTTGGGATTCCCGTTGCCTCCGTTGTTGGTATTATTATTGCCGTTTCCATTACCATTGTTGTTGGGATTGGCGTTTGGGTTTCCGTTGCCTCCGTTGTTGGTGTTATTATTGCCATTTCCATTCCCATTGTTGTTGGGATTGGCATTTGGGTTTCCATTGCCTCCATTGCTGGGCTTATCATTCCCGTTTCCATTCCCATTGTTGTTGGGATTGGCATTTGGGTTTCCGTTGCCTCCGTTGCTGGGCGGATCATTCCCGTTTCCATTACCATTGTTGTTGGGATTGGCGCTTGGGTTTCCGTTGCCAGGCGTAGTGTTCCCATTTCCATTGCTTCCTTTATCATTGGCTCCGCTATTACCTTCTGAATCAGATTTTATAAATTCATCCTGATTTCCCTTTTTATCCAACCCTTCTTCTCGCTTTTTAGCCTGTTCCACAACCTCATCTAAAGTTGTGCCTTCTTGCTTAAGAACTTCACCAATGTTGTCTTTTAGTTCATTATTATTAACTATTTCTTCCAGCTCAAAGGTACCTAAATCTGTGGTATTTAACTCTGTCACTTTTGGCAGTTTATCTTCTGTCAACTCCGTAGTATCTGCCTTGTGATTCATTTCAACAAATACACTTAAATTCTCCTGTTGTGATGCAGCAAAAGCTACTGTTCCATCTAAAACAGATAATTCTGTCTGTTGACTGTTGTCCTCTAAAGGCTTAATACCTACAACAAATGTGGTACCTCTTACACCCATTACAGCATTTGGTGTTCTTACTTTATATGTAGAATTTTTTGTAAGCTTTTTCTTAATATCATTAAATATCTTGCCACTTGTGAGACTAATATTTATACTTCCATTTTTATCTGTACCGTCAAAATTACTTATTGTTATAATTGTAGATGAATCCATCTTAACTACCTTATCACTATCAATTTCAATATATGCAATAGAGTTTCCACCTGTTTTTATGGTGTCTCCCTCTTTAAGTCTCATGCCAGTATACACATTCAAGCTTGATTTTCCCCTTATAACAGTTACTGTATTGCTATATTCATATATTTTTGCTGTTCTTCCTTCCGCTGCTAATGCTGGCACTAACTCTATAGAAGTCAACGCAAACAGTAACATAAGCACCATTGATAGCATTTTTATTGTTTGACGCCTCATGATTCGTCCCCCCTTAACAATTCGGATATGTCTCATTACAAGTTGTTTTGTTGATATTTGTCGATTACATTTCCAGCTTATATCATATGTCGACATTTTTTCGCTTATAATTACATTTTAAACTTATTTCCAACTTGTGTCAATATCAATTACCCTTATCTTAGAATTAAAGGTATCACTTACATATATTTTATTATCACTAACTAGTATATCTGATGGTTCGTTAAAAGACGCAGCTCTTGACATGCTTGAGAAATACCCCGCTTCACCATTCCCTGCTATTGTAATAACTGATGTGCTTGTAATGGCTCTTATTCTATGATTTTTGGTATCTGCAACAAAAATCATTCCATCGTCACTAACATCAATGCCACCTGGAAAATTAAACTTAGCCTCATTCCTTTTGCCGTCAGCATAACCACCTTCAATATAACTGGTTCCTTCCAGTATATTTATTCCAGATCCAGCTACTGTTGAAACAATACCTTTCTCAATCTTTCTGATTCTCTGATTTCCACTATCAGATACATATAGAACCCCATTTTTATCAATAGCCAAACCAACAGGCTGGTTAAATGATGAATCACTTATCTTTCCATCTCTTAATCCAGCTATTAACTTTTTCCCTGCGAAAGTAGACACTTCACCTTTTTTTATATCAATATACCTGATACAATTATTTAAAGTATCTGCAATATAAACATTTCCCAGTTTGTCAAATACAATATCCGATGGTTTATTAAATAGAGCAGTATCAAGCTTACCATCCCTATGTCCTGCAGATGTTGTACTATTTAATGATATAACTTTAGAACCTGAAATAAGCCTTATAGAATTATTCTCAGTATCTGATACTATTATATCTCCATTTGCATTTACAGCCGCAAACTGTGGTTTATTAAATAGTGCTTCACTCGTATCTGCATCTATATATCCCCCACTGGGAATTCCATACACATCAGTACTGTCTGGCTTCTTTCCAGCAACAGTTTCAACACTTTTATTGAATATTCTTCGAATTAAGTTATTATATGAGTCAACAACTAATATTCCCTTCTTTCTGTCACTACACAACCCAATGGGTCTATAAAAATCTGCCTGAGCTGTAGCTCCATCCCTGTAACCTCTTTTGTTTCCAGCCATATCACTGACTTTATTTGAAGTAATAAAGCCTTTTTTTATTAGCTTACTTGTTATTACAATAGCTTCCGCAACTGTAAGCTTCTTTTTCGGGCTAAACTTATTATTTCCATGACCCACTACTATCCCTTGCTCATGAAATGCAGAAATATAATTGCATGCATCCTCTGATATACTATCTTTATCACTAAATGCAACTTTATTATAGGATTCAAGCTTACAAAGCATACCTGCTATAATTATTGCTTCTTCTCGAGTTATACTGTTTTTCGTGTTACTAATATAAATAGAATCCAATTGTTCATAAATGCTATCTTCAATTTCCTTATTAATCGAGCAAGTAAGCAGCTTTATAAATTCCTCCTTTGTAATGGTTTTATCCAATTTATTTAATAGCGTGTTTTGTTGTATGCAAGCATTAATCTTTTCATTTTGTTTCAATTCATTGATATATACTTGAGCCCATTGATTAGAAATTTGAGCCTCAACATTTGTTCCCCACATTTGAAATGCTATTATTCCAGCAATGGCTAGTGAAGTAAATTTAATAAGTATGTTTCTCTTCATAGTCGTATTCGTGCATAGCATTTGGGTATCCCTCACCAAATACCGCAAGAACTTTCCCCCTTTTTGTATATTTATGATTTCCAACTTTCTGTTTTATTTTTCAAGATAACCTTTATATAATTACATTTATATAATTACACTTTAGTTCTTAGTCATAAAAAATGGTCAAATTTTGTACCACAAAGATTAGTTCACCAAGAACTTAAAAGCACATACAAAAATTAAATATATTGTTGCTTTAAGAATAGTTTGTTTTTGGGAGTATTTAAAATAATTAATGTCAACAAAGAAAAATACTGTTGCTGCTATGACTAATACTATTATTCCTAATATAGTATTAATAAATGAAAATACAATGGCTAATATAATTATAGAATCAAATAACCTTTCATATTTTTTAAAGAAATCACAAGATATCGACTTATTTTCACATAGATCACACAACACCATCTTTGCAATTACTGTAGCCACATAAGTGATAATTATTAAATAATTTAAAGTGCCAATATATTCTAATTTTATTATCGGTTCATTTACCATATTTCTAAAGCAATAATCACAGATAATTATTACAACAAAATGGATTATTTGATCAATTAAGCTATGTATTGACGTAATCTTATAATACATTTTGGTTTTCATTTTAGTATAATCTATAATAAAGTGTGTTGCTGTTGTTATTACTGCTACTATTTCTCCAATCAGACCATAATTAAAAAGAAATACTAAGTTAACAATAAAAACTATTGTTACATGAGTCAGCAAGCCCTTAATAGATTTTGCTTTACTTTCAGCAAGTTTTGACGTCTGAAAAATAAAATCGCCCATAAGATGTACAAAAATTAGTGCCATTAGAAAATCTGTATTCTGCATTTGTTTACCGTCCTAAATTTTATTTTTAAGTCTTATATCCTTGCAGTTCCTTTTCTATATGTTCAACTGTTAATCCATCTAACTGGTATACAGAAACTTCCTCACTTTTTCCCTTCAAAGGTATAATGCCAATAGGAGTTACCTTTGCAAATTCCTTAACTTCTTCATATACACTTTCACTTATTAGAATTTGCCCTGGCTTAGCATTGCTTTCAAGCCTTTGGGCTGTATTGACCGCATCTCCAATAGCTGTATATTCCATTCTAAATGAAGCACCAATATTACCTACAATTGCTGTACCATAATTAATACCAATGCCAAAGGTTACTTTTGTACCATATTTTTTCTGACTCTTTTCACCCAGCTCCATTGCACCTTTTAACATGTCCAATGCTGCACAAATAGCCTTTAATACAGGTTTTTCTATGTCTAAAGGTGCATTAAATACAGCCATCGTTGCATCTCCTATGAATTTATCTAAAGTTCCACCAAACTTAAAAATCGCTGTTGATGTTAAGTTTAAATAATCATTAAGAATTTCAACAACCTGCTCCGGATTTAATTTTTCAGACATTGTAGAAAACCCTCTTATATCTACAAAAAGAACTGCTATGTCCTTTTTGACTCCACCTAGCTTTAATTCATCAATTCCATCCTTGACTAGGGTATCGACAACCTGAGGTGCAACATACTTTTTGAAGTTATCTGTTATCTTCTTTCGTCGGAGTATTTCCAATATATAATTCCAAATCAAACAAAATAAATATAGTAAAATTACCGTTAGCAATGGATAAAATATACTTATAA
>JAEWZA010000152.1 GCA_023395575.1 Bacillota bacterium | reverse complement strand
TTATAAAAGAAAAGAGGATATTAAATGGTATCAAAAATTAACAGTTGTGCGTTAATGGGAATTGACGGACGGGTAGTTTCAGTAGAAACAGATATCAGTAACGGTATACCAGTCTTTGATATAGTAGGTCTGGGTGATACTGCTGTCAGAGAATCACGGGAGAGAGTACGCGCTGCCATAAAAAACAGTGGAGTAGAATTTCCAATAAGGCGAATTACAATTAATCTTGCGCCTGCAAATTTGAGAAAGGAGGGGTCGGTTTATGATGTGTCAATTGCTATAGGGATTTTGACTGCATCTGAGATTATAGTTAATAACCAATTGGATAGCTATATGTTCTTGGGAGAGCTTTCTTTAGATGGAGGTATTAAAGCTGTTGCAGGGATACTTTCAATGGCAAGCTGTGCTGCTACAAATGGAATAAAAAACATATTTGTTCCTGAAGCAAATGCAGATGAAGCAGCTGTAATAAAAGATGTTAATATTTTACCTGTTAAAACACTTATGTCAATTATTCTGCATCTAAACGGTGAAGAACTCATAACGCCATATACTGTTGATATTGACAGTCTTTTTATTAATAGCATTAATACCTCTATAGATTTTAGTGATGTTAAAGGACAGGCTAGTGTAAAGAGAGCAATGGAAGTTGCAGCTTGTGGAGCGCATAATCTGTTGATGGTTGGCTCTCCTGGAAGCGGAAAAACTATGCTGGCAAAGAGACTTCACACAATACTACCCAAGATGACCTTTGAAGAGGCACTTGAAATTACAAAAATTTATAGTGTTTCAGGTCTATTGCCACAAAAGACCTCTTTGATTACAACGAGACCTTTTAGAAATCCTCATCATACTATATCAGATGTTTCATTAGTGGGAGGAGGAAGACATATTAAACCAGGAGAGGTTACACTGGCACATTATGGAGTTTTATTTCTGGATGAATTTCCTGAATTTAGCAAGGAGGCTATTGAAGTATTGCGTCAGCCTTTAGAAGATGGTGAAATCTGTATATCAAGGGTAAACAGCAGTATTACGTTCCCCACAAAAACAACACTTATTTGTGCTGCCAATCCATGTAAATGCGGCTATTATTTAGAGTCTTCTAAAAAATGTAACTGTACACCCAAGATGGTTCAACAATATTTTGGTAAGCTCAGTCAGCCCCTTTTAGATAGAATTGATATTCATGCTGAGGTACGCCCTGTAAAATATGATGACTTGGCGAAAAAAGAAAAAGAAGAATCTTCAGCAGTAATTCGTGAAAGAGTAAATAGAGCAAGGAATATACAACTTGATAGATACAGAGGTATGGGAATTTATTCAAACTCAGAATTGTCTCCTTCCTTAATAAAAAAATACTGTGAACTGGACAGGTATACATCGAGTTTATTAAAAAAAGCATTTGACAAGCTTGGTCTAAGTGCACGGGCTCATAATAGGATACTAAAAGTTGCAAGAACAATTGCAGACATGGATGAAGCTGAAACAATAAAATCTGAGCATATTGCCGAGGCAATACAGTATAGAAGCTTTGACAGAATAAAGTTATAAGCTCGAAAACAAAGTCTGTGCTAACATTGTGTTTTTTCGAGCATCAAAAACTCACAAGTGGGTTTTGCAAGTATCAGTTTACATATAAATATTGTACAGTAAAAAAATATTCCATCAATAATTTAATTTTTTACCCAATATAATGAATAGGAGGTCAACATGAAGGAAATAGAATATTGGATTTGGATATCTTCATTACAAGGGTTAGGTGCTGTCAAGGCTATGGCGCTTCTTCAACTTTATAAAGCACCAAGTACTATATATTTTATGACAGAGCAGGAGCTAAAAGAAATAAATTTCTTAACGGCTAAGAACATTAAGGAAATATTAGATATTCAGAAAAGAGAACGAGTAGCAACAATTCATAGTTTAATGGTTAAGCATAATATAAAATTGCTAAACATATTTGATGATAGATATCCAAATAATCTCAAACAAATATATGACCCGCCAATTGCTTTGTATTATAAGGGCAAGTTCCAAATCAATGACTTTACTATAGCAATTGTAGGCTCAAGAAGAACAACAAATTATGGTGCCCATTCAGCCAAGACACTATCTTATCAACTAGCACTACGAGGTATTCAAATTGTCAGTGGTCTAGCAAGGGGAATAGATAGGATTGCCCATGAAGGATGCCTAGATGCCAGTGGCAAGACTATAGCTGTTTTAGGTTGCGGGCTTGATAGCATATATCCGCCAGAAAATAAAGGTCTCTTTGAAAAAATAATCAAATCTGAAGGTTTAATCTTATCGGAATATCCACCTGGTATGCCTCCACTTCAACATAATTTTCCTGCAAGAAACAGAATAATCAGTGGTATATCTTCTGGCGTATTGGTGGTAGAAGCTGCCAGAAGGAGTGGCTCGTTAATAACAGTCAGTTATGCTTTAGAACAAGGAAGAGAGGTTTTTGCAGTGCCTGGAAATATAGATTCTGCATATAGTAATGG
>JAEWZA010000121.1 GCA_023395575.1 Bacillota bacterium | reverse complement strand
CAATTTTTTTCAGATACTCGACTGTATTATCACTAGAGTCTAGTTTTTTTTGGAAGTGCAGAACATGGTTTTCACGCAACCACTTTAAAGGTTCTGTAATTTCAGTACCATTAGAAAAAATCAATATTATTTCAGAGTGCGGATGTAAGTCATTCCAACAAAGCATTTTGTATTTATCAATTAGTTTTTCAATACTGGCGGTAGTTCCTCCGTTTCCTATAAATCTGTTATATAGGCATCTAAATGTATTACAGGAATCATATAAATTCGAATTATTAATTATATAAGGATCTTGTTTGTCCTGTAATACTTCATCAATAAAGGTTTCCAATTGAAAAGTTCTTAGCTGGTTACAATTGCTGTCAAGAGAATTCAACATATGTAATGCCAACTGCATATGTTGAGCACTTCCATTGTCTAGCAAACTCATAAGGCCGCCACTAACATTCATCATTTTATTTAGTAAATCTTGGAGTTTTATGGGGAACTGATATGTTCTCATAGCACTTCTAATATCGCTAACAAAACTATATATAATATCTCTATCGTGTTCGTTATACTTTTTGTCAGCTATAGGAACTGTGAAGAATTGAGGCACAGTCCAGCAAAATTTATCCCTTAATATGTTACTGTACATCTTATCGTCATATGGTGCCACTGCTGGAATAACTATGTTGTATGCACACCATTGACTTGGCCACATGCTTGTGTCAATACAAGTGAAATATGAAATACCTTGTACCGTTAAATTATTGCGCTGAACCCACTGCATAAGCATTTGAGGAATAATGTATTCCTGCTTGTATGGAACCTTACCACTTTGATTTACAAAGGAACAAGCTAATATCAAAGGATAGCTCTTCAAATATTTGGTAACAACTTCTATCCAAAGATCGAAATCATTATATTTTACAGATGCTCCCCAATTGCAAATTTCGTCTGGAGAATACAAAGAGAGAAATCGTAGTTCCTTTTCGAACAAATAGTTTTCAAAAGTCGAATCGTAACTATGCTCATACTGATATTCAGAATAATAGTATTTTTGTGGATATCCACATTCCTGCCAAGCTAAAGGAAGCATTGTCGATAAATACAGGCTTGGGAAACCCGCTAAGCTGAATCGCTCGTTATTAGTATATGCCCGCTTGGAAAGCGGGATATGGAAAAGTTCATCTGCATTCTGCGAAATAGTGTAAGATTCATATTCAGAAGGCCTAACCCTAAAATATCGATAGCCTGAAGTGATGCGAAATCCTGTCCAAAAAGTCTGCTCATTAATAGTTATTTGAACGCGGTCATCAATCGAACTAATAAATATATCATCTTTTATTCTGCTCATTAATATATCAAATTCTTCTTGAGCAATTTTTAGGTCAGCATTTTCATAATACTTAATTATATTAAGGATAGAGTCTATATTTAATTTAGCTGTGTCACAAATCTCAGCTAAATTCTGTTTAATTTTTTCTTCTTGATCAGCATTAAATTCTTTACCATTACATTGGCGAAGAAGTGATACGAAGGTATCCGATTCTTCTCTAAACTTGTCAGAAATAATAAAATCATTGTTAAAATATCTCTTTGGCAATGCAATCTTTCGCATCAAATTTTCTAAATTAAATTCCATATAACTCCTTCTTTCAGTTGGTCAACCTGTCGGCTAAGTCGGAGGGATTACTCCCTCCTTCTCGCCTAAGAACTGTACGTGTCCCTTTCAAGACATACAGCTCAAGCTCTCATTTATCCGTCTGTCTTTATGATATTTCCGCCAATCTCAGTTGTCTTATGGTTTTACAGCCTTCCTGTTTTTGTTGAGTATTTGAAGGCTCGCCTTTTAACGGGAACATTTTATCATGATGCCTGCTGCAAAATCCATGTACCAATTGCAAATTGTTATATTTCCTTGTCCCGCCTTGTATCACCGGTACCTTTTCTTTAACAACCAGTTTCTCGCTGAAATCCGTAATACTCATTCTGCAAATAGGGCATTTATAGTTCTGTATTTTGGCAAGCTTCTGCTTGCTTTTAATAGAGTTTCTTTCAAATTCCTTTTCGTCCCTGTACTCAAAGTATTCTTTAAGGCTGGCATCACAGGGTGTTGCTCTGAATTTAATGAGTGTATGCCTGACTATCGGTATCCATGACATTTTTGTAAGCTGCTTGTGTTCTTTCGGGTCGGTCAGTATCCATCGGTTATTGCTTTGTCCCGCAATATCTGGTTTGTAATACCTGTTTATTATCCATGTCTTACTTTTCATTGGATGTAGGTATTTTAAAAATATGAAAGTGGCTCCCCAGACATGGTGGTCTATGTTTTGATATGTCTTTTTGGCGACTGATGGTGACCAATAATTACCTATACCTCTAATGATAGGATTAAGTTTTTCAATTACCGCACTGACATTGTTGCCTTTCAGTTTCTGTATTTCCTTTGAAATAGTTTCTTTACCCTTTTTGATAGATTCTTTTGATGGCTTTATCAGCAGTTTTTCACCCTGACATGTCTGGTATAATCTCACATTGAAACCTAAAAAGTTAAAGCCCTCTTCTATAGTTACTACTCTAGTCTTCTCCTTTGACAGTTCCAACCCTCTTTTCTCCAGATACGGTTTTAGTAGTCCGTAAACATCCTCTGCAGCCTTCTGTGTATTACACATTATCACAAAATCGTCTGCATAAAACACCAGGGTATATTTTGTTTCGTTTGTGTAGCTTACAATTCCGCCTTTGCCCTTCACAGGTTTGTATTTTATTCCGAGTATATCTTCCATACCCATTAGTGCAATGTTTGCAAGTAACGGGGATACAATATTACCCTGTCCAGAACCGGCTTCTGTTTCGTTAAATACACCGTTGTCAACATATCCTGCTTTTAGCCATTTGCCTATCAATTCAGCGTAGGGGAATTCTTTTATCTGCTCCATAATGTAGCTGTGATTCAGATTGTCGAAGCAACCTTTGAAATCCCCTTCGAAGATCCATCTCTTGTTTCCTCTGCAACATGACAGAAAAATTCTTGAAATAGCGTCATGGCACCCTCTTTTCGGTCTAAATCCATATGATATTGGTTCGAATCTTGCCTCCCATTGCGGCTCCAGTGCACCTTTAATGATGTTTTGATATATCCTGTCACGCAGTGTGGGTATACTGAGCGGCCTCAATTTCCCATTTTTCTTTTTGATATAGGTTCGGGATGCCGGTTTGGGATTGTGTTTTTCAATATCCAACTCTGACAAGTCATAAAACAACTTTAATCTGTCGCTATTGGATAATGCTATCTCTCCATCCACACCTGCTGTCTTTTTTCCCTTATTGATTTGTGTTACTCTTTTTATGGATACCAGCAGCATTGCCTTACTTCTTACCAGGAGTCTTTGCAGATTTCTTACTTTGCGTTTATCACCAAGACATTCGGCACGGTATATCCGCTGTTGCAATTTTTCTACATACCTATTAACATGGAACCAACCAATCATTTTCCATTGGGTATCGAGAGATAATGTGGACTTCATATAACTTGAAGTTTTTCGCATCTGTTACCTCACTTTTGAAATCTTGCTTTTCGTTTTATTTCGTGTTGATTACCAATTGGAATTCAGCACCCTTTCAAGTATGTAAATTTACATTATTCGCCCAGTTATTTCTTATTCCTGTTGGTTTGCACCGTGGCGACCTTTGCTTTTTCCAATGCTCCTTTATCCTCTGGAGATTGTATCTTCCTTGCGGTCAACCTACCAAAAATGGACTCCATAGGACTTACCAAGTTCAGCTTCTATTAGATACGGATGGGTTAGGTCTATTCAATACACCGGCAGATATGTAGGTAGTAACATACGCACATGCGAAGCCGCGTTTTCTTATCTGCAATACAATGGCAAGCATATCCCATCCACTGCTAGCAATTACGATGCTTAATCGTAAACCATACCATCCTTTCCCTTACCCCTGACTGCCATGGATACTAAGAAGCCAGTTGAGCTTTTCCTCATGCAACCCACCCCAGGGTTACCCCCGACGCAGTTTCGGATAGGAATGTCCCTACTACTGGGGCATCAGACCGTAGTCTGAACTAATCTTTCAAGAAGAAGCCGCTTCTTGTCGCACTCTCATTATTGCTATAACAATAAAAATTTTTAAATGTTAAATTATCTGCCTTATTAGAACTTTATCCAGCTACCTGTTTTTATATAATAGCATTTCACTCAATCAATCTTTTTAGGATAAAGGGAATATCATTATAATCTGATACCCATATAACATTTAAGCCAAGCAAATTAGCATCTTGTTCTTCTAATATCAATTCAATTTTGTCTACTGTAGTCTGATTAACAGGCATCTTTTTAATAACATAATGATTTAAACTACCATTTCCGTTTTTCCTTCTCGCAATATCAAGTAGCCTTCTTAAATTAGGATCTGTTAAACTCAGACCTATAAACAAGCATATATTATTTGAATATTTGTATAATTGTATTAGATTAGTCCAACTATACGGATCAATAAACTGAGTATGATATGAGTCTTCACTAAATACTATATTTGAGTTATCTATATATTCTTCCCTTGGTAAATAACCGTGAACATGGTAAATAGGTATTTCATTGGATTCATATTGCATCGCCTCCTGATATATAGCCTTATTTTTAATACAATTTTTATTTAAAGTATCCTCTAATAATGAGTCAAAATTAAATGTAATAACGGATTCTACACTTCCTTTATTTCTTTGTGGTCGAATTAATTCTATGATCATTTCAATAATTTTGCTTTCATTTATTTCAGTCGAATATAGTGCGTTTTTAACTTCTTGTTCAAAATCTTCTCCTAGAACATTTTTAAGATATTTACCTAATATCAAGCTTGAAGACGATAATTGTTTTTCAACTACTTTTATATCGATTCCATTTACATCAATTAAATTATTCTTACCCAACTTTATAATAGACTTGTCTAGTATTTTTACAAGTAGTGTTTGCCAATTTGAGATACCTGCATCAACTGAGATTCCAGCACCGCATACTAAGGTTAACCGATTGTCACTAATTGCTTTTTTTAAATTTTGAATTTTATTATTTAAATTCTCATTTGCATAATCTGATTTACTCTGAACTATACTATTGCTAAATGAAGCTAGATAAGCTATGTTTTTCTTTAATTCATTAATATTTATATCTGCCTCAACATTTACCTTATAATATACAATTCCACTTAAATAACTTGGTAAAGGTACATTTCCTATTACAATTGCTAGAATTTTTTTATTCATTCCTAAAATTGCAGCACTAAGTTCAGCTTGAGACCATGAAGATTTCATATAATTTTCAGTTATTATTGCAATAATCATATCGGCGGATTGTATTGTTGTTCTTATTTCATAAATAATGCTACTTACTTCTTCCTTTAATTCGTTAGTTATAACATCATATCCCATATCCATTATAATTTTTGTAGCCTTATCCGCAATTTCTCTGTCCGTATATGAATAACTGAGATACAATTTCATACTTGATTCTCCTATATTTAGACCAATATTTAAGTACATTATTTTTTACTTTCGTAAGCTCAAGTTCACATTAAAGTGGTGGCCAGCTTCCCATTATAGCCATAATCTACACTACACCATATTCAATTACTTATAACTCAATTCAGATAGTAAACCTTACCTATATACCACTTCCTATTAAACTCATACCTATCCATTCATTCCTAATTTTTTCTATTTAGTAATTATTCTACATCAAAATCAAAATCCCTCCCAATATATTTTATTTTTCCCAATTATAACAATTATGTCTAACCCGTTTTTACATATATTTACAAATTACTATTTATATCAATACAACAAAAAAGACACCATTTCACAATAGCATCTCTCTTCTTATACTCAAACCATATTAAATTAATCTGATTATTTTTGATTTTTAAAGTTAGAAATGTAATTGATTTATTCAAATATATTTCTTAACAATCAATTTAGTTTTTTTCAACTTACCAATTCCAGCAACATCATCACTATCACTCTTCTGTAAAACTAAAATTCATTAGTTCAAATTCCCCGTCACTATATTTCACATCAGCAGTAAGCTTACCAATATAGCAAGCTTGTGGTACCTTTTCGCAAATGATACCCACGCCAAATTCTGATTTCAACTTGTTATTCTCACAACTAAATGAAACTATACTTGCAAAATACAATTCTGAGCTGATTTGTCCATATTCATCTGTTTGAAATTCCTTAAGGCTTACAGTATATGATTTAGTTCCGACACTAATTTTTCCCATCAATTGGCCTGCATCAAGATAAGTTTTAAAAGAAATTTTATCCTTTAGCTGACTTACATAATGGTCAGCGCTAAATATATGGTCTTTATAGTCTTCTGACTTTTTATTTTCTGATTGGTTTTCTAAAGGTATGTTACCATCGGGCATTTCGATAATATGTAAATCCTGTATTGAAACGCCTGTACCCGAGCCAGTATACAAAATAACAGAAAGCTCCTCTATCCCATCATTATCAAAATCTCCTAGTTGCATTTGTGGAAGGATGAACCTAGGCGTTAAGCATATCCAATTATAATATAGCCTTTTCTCTCTAACACATAATACTACCTGTCCAGTTTTCGTGTCATAAAGATATATTTCCTTTTCTGGTATAGCAGCTAATAATGGCAGCTTTGAAGCCTCGTATTCCTCAGGCGTAGTAATAACCTTTTTATTCTTGTTATTAAGCTCTTGCTCTATAGCACTTTCTAAAATATCCTTATGGGATATACCTAATTGTGCCTCTGTAGAACGTAAAGAACTTGAAGAAGTCTCTTGCTGGGTATTCATCCCAGCCTGAGCTAATATGTTATTGTTATTATCACATGAAGCAACAAACAAGACTACCACTAATAAATACATAATAGTCAATATCTTTGTTTTCGACCTAAACAACATATCTTAAGCCCTTTCTTAACTACTCTCAGTCCTTCTATACACCCCACCATGATAGCAAATATATGTATTAGCTTCATAGCTTAATATTTTTGAAATAGCTTTATTGGCATTTTCCATATCCAAAGTAAATTGAGGATTGGCTATAACTAACTGATTATTCTCTAATGCTGCAGCATCACCTGTAATAATTGTTCTATGCTTCTTTAAATACAAAGATATATGACCTGGAGTGTGACCGGGTGTGCCAATTATTTCACAGCCTCCGCACCAGTCCATAGTATCACCAGCATTTACAGCTATATCTACTTTAGCTGGCTTAACGGCTTTCAAGACCTTGCAAAAAGCCAGTCCAAATGGCTTCAGTTCATCGCTTAAGGTATCTTGCAGAGCTTCTGCCTGTTCTAATCTCAAGGATACCTTCTCTCCTGAAATATATGGTGCCTCCAATTGGCTAGTAACAACTTTTATATTGGGATATTTAGCTTTAAAATCTGCCAAAGCACCCATATGATCATGGTCATGATGTGTAATTAAGATTTTAGTAAGCTTATTACAATCCAGATTTTCTGCTTTAATAGCTTCTTCGATAGCAGATAAAGCTCCTGTATATCCACAATCCACAAGTATCATTTCATTATCATCCATTAAAATAACTGGATGTATAATATCTTCTATTTCACCAAACTTAAACTTTACATTTAAAACTATTATGTTATTCACAGGAATATCCTCATTTTTATCTTTATACTCCTACTTCCTCTTCCTACTTCCGCGCTTCCTCACCAAGTCTCCCCGCTTCAGATTCTTTCTCTTTGCAACCGAATATCCGAAAAAACCTAACGGTTTTGAAAGAGAAAAATATTCTCCATGGGAATAGCATATTAAATCAGCTTTTTTCAAATCCAGCGTTCCCTTTTCGTCAAGCAACTCTTCCTTCACATTGGTTGCAACCACTTCAGCTATAAACATATCGTGAGAGCCAAGTTCTATGACCTGCTTAACAATACATTCCAGATTTAAAGGACTTTCTTTTATCATAGGAGCACTTACGATAGAAGCCTTTTCAGGTGTCAGCTTCATTGCTTCAAATTTGTCAATATTCCTGCCTGATTTTACACCGCAAAAATCCGTGGCAAAGGTTAGTTCTCTAGTTGTTAAATTTATTACAAATTGGCCTGACTCTTTTATAAGAGCATGTGAATAGCGCTCTTTCCTAATTGATATAGATACCATGGGAGGGCTAGAGTTTATTGTCCCTGCCCATGCTAATGTTATTATATTGGGTTTTCCATCTTTATCTGCACAAGACACCATTACAGCAGGTACAGGATTTAACATTGTAGATGGTTTCCAAACTTGCTTTGCCAAATTAATACCTCCTAAATTACCTTTGCTGATTTAAGTATCCAAAAACAAAAATTGTTGGCGAATTCCAATAGGTTGCAACCTCATTTGTTCCATACGATGACATGTCATCAATATAGCATTTTGCAGGAGCTAGTCCTGATAGCTTAGATTTTGATACACTATCATCTAATGTAGAATTTGGCCCACCAACAACTAAGCCAGGTATAGGCAGTTTCACCATATCACCTAAAGAAGGTCTGTGATGAGGCTGCATAATTTGTTTAGAACCGAAACCAGTTATGTAACATTGACTCAAAGTGTTTCTGCCCATTAAGTAGTGTGCCGCATTTTTTACTGTTTCAGTGTATTCTTCATTATTACTGAGCCTGTCAGCCACCAACAAATGTTTTGCATGGTTCGCAACATTCATATTGCTTCCCCACGTATACTCTAACTTGTGCATTGCAAGTAAATAGCCATCTTTTTTAGCAGTAGCTACAAACATGTCAGCTTTTTCAATCCAACTATTTTTTATTTCTTCATACTTCTTCAAATCAATCTTATCTGAATCGCAAAACATATATGCTATTGCTGCAAAACCACTAACATTCTGCCAGCCTAGTCCAAAACCATTCGGGTGGAAATTTTTAACAAAATAATCACCATATTTCTTTTCTCCTGTTGCCCTAAAAAGCTCTGCTGCTGCCCAAGCTATTTCATCCGAGCCCGAAGCATCACCATACTCGCCAGTTAAGATATCTGAAGGATTTTTAAACTCAACAAACTTAGTATTTTTCTCCAACCACGCCCATGCCTTCAGTGATGCATTTAAGCAGCTCTGAGAAAAGCCAGGATTTATTTCCTTATATATTCTTGCAGCCATAGCAGTTACTGCAGCGAAGTCAGCTGTCGCAGTTGTTGAAACAGGCATTACATACATATCATCCACATCAATATCTGGCATTAAGGTCATATCTGGAAAGCCCATTGCCGTTACCTTGTGGTATACTCCTCCCGATAATTTATCCTGCATTTTAAGCATCCAGTCAATACCATACTTAGCTTCATCAAGTATATCAGGTATGTTGTTTGAGCTTTCAGGAATATTTGTATTATCAGTAAAACTATTTGGATAAAACTCATATGACATCAACAAATCAGCCGCAGTAACTGCTGCTGGAACAACATATCGTCCATAATCACCAGCATCATGCCAGCCTCCGCTAACATCTATTTCTTTATTTTCATTACCGTATATTTTTGCCAACCCTTTGTGACAGAAACCATGATTGTATTCTCCTGCATGTTCGCTGACTAATTCAATCCCGCAGCGTTGCAAATATAGTGCCCTTAGCATTCCATCAGCAATTCCTGTGTATATACCCTTATCACCTATTTTAAAATTGTAGGACTTACCTAATTCCGGTACTGATATGAAGTATTGACCCGCACTGGTAATTTCTGAAAAATCAGCATAACATACTGAATCTCCACTTGATTCATCCTTTACCTTTCCATCTAGATTTTTTGTCAGAACTACTTTATTATTAGCTGCATCAACTATCTCGAATGAACTATACTGTCCATTAATAATAGCGATTTTTTTGTCTGAACTAAAATAACCTATTTGATTTACATGAATATTTTCACTTACTAATTGTTCCACAGTTTGATTAACCCCCGTTGTAGCAGCACTTGTACTTTGTGTTGCTGTTGCTTGAGAAGCATCATTATTTGATTTATTAGAAGCACATGAGGTCATAGTTAATATCAAGCTAACAGACAATGAAAGAGTTATTGCTTTTTTTATTCCATACATAGTACATATACCCTCTTAAATAATAGTAAATTACATTTTTTAAAATGCTATATCTATTATATAGTATTTTCATTAAGAAAGTATATCGTTTTTGTAAATAGATTGGGCGTTTTTGTGATTTATAAAAAGAAACAACAAAAAGTTCTAAAATCCAAATGCAGCGAAGGCTTTATTTGAATCTTAGAACTTTGTTTTTTATCAGTTTAATTACAATGACACTTGCCAGATAAAATTATTTTTCTGGATAATTTGCTCTAGCTGTATAATGAGTATGCAATAACTCATGTGCCTTGTGACTTCCTGGCTTTTCAAAATACTCTTCATACATTTTCTTAACTATTGGGTTTTCATGGGACTTTCTGATTGGCAAGCTTGCATCCTCTTCATAGATAGCCTTTGCTCTCTCAGTTCTCAAATCAGTCCAGCTTCTAACATTAGATGGCTGTATAGGCTGTCCTCCACCATTTGCACATCCTCCAGGACAAGCCATTATTTCTACGAAATCATACTTTTCCCCATCTTTCATGCTATCAAGCAACTTTCTTGCATTTCCTAACCCATTTGCAACTGCAGCTCTTACTTTCTTTCCTCCGAATTCTACTGTTGCTTCCTTGATTCCTTCAATTCCTCTAACAGCAGTATATTCAACATTGTCAAAGGATTTGCCCTCTATAATTTCAGCCACAGTTCTAAGAGCTGCTTCCATAACACCGCCAGTAGCTCCAAAAATAACTGCTGCACCTGTTGCTTCTCCCATAGGATTGTCAAACTGCTTATCTTCAAGATTGTTAAAGTCAATACCAGCCTCTTTTATCATTTTGGCAGCTTCTCTAGTTGTAATAACAACATCAACATCAGCTAATCCATTTGCAGATAATTCTGGTCTTGCAGCCTCATACTTCTTAGCAGTACATGGCATAACAGAAACAACAAAGATTTTAGCAGGATCAATTCCCATCTTTTCAGCATAATATGATTTTAATACAGCACCAAACATTTCGTGAGGTGATTTACATGAAGAGAGATTGTCTAGGAATTCTGGGTAGTTGTGCTCACAGAATTTAATCCATCCTGGACTACAAGATGTTATAACAGGAAGCTTTCCACCATTTTGAATTCTATTGAGGAGCTCTGTTCCCTCTTCCATTATTGTTAAGTCAGCAGCAGTATCTGTGTCAAATACCTTAGCAAAACCTAATTTACTTAATGCTGCAACCATTTTCCCAGTACATCTTGTACCTATTGGCAAACCAAACTCCTCACCAATTGCAACTCTAACAGCAGGAGCAGTCTGAACTACTACATGAAGCTCAGGATTTGCCAAAGCCTGCCAAACCTTATCTGTGTCGTCCTTTTCTCTTAATGCTCCAACAGGACAGACACTTATACACTGTCCACAGTTAGTACAAGGAACATCCGCCAAGGACATATCAAATGCACATCCTACAGCTGATTTGAAACCTCTTTCAGTAGCACTTATTACATTAACTGTCTGTACATTTTTACACATGCTTACACAACGTCTGCAAAGAATACATTTATTCTGGTCTCTCACAATTGAAGGTGAGAAATCGTCTAATGCATAGTTATTTGTTTCACCCTCAAATCTGAGCTCTTTAATGTTTAGCTCTTCAGCAAGAGTTTGTAATTCACAATTTTTGCTTCTTACACAAGTTAAGCACTTTTTATCATGGTTTGATAAAATAAGCTCCAAAGTAACCTTTCTTGCCTCTCTAACGCTTGGACTCTGAGTATATATCTCTAAGCCTTCTGAAACAGGATATACACATGAAGCTTGAAGCGCTCTCGCTCCCTTTATTTCAACAAGGCACATTCTACAAGCGCCTATTTCATTTATGTCTTTTAGGAAGCAAAGTGTTGGTATTTTTATATTAGCCTGTCTAGCTGCCTCTAAAATAGTTAAACCCTGTTCAACTTGCATTTTTTTGCCATCTATAGTAATATTTACTGTTGCCATTTTCACACTCTCCTCCCTTATATTTTTGAAATAGCTTTGAATGGACATTTTTCCACACAAGCACCACATTTTGCACATTTAGCTTGATCTATAACGTAAGGAACTTTCTTCTCTCCGCTGATACAGTTCATAGGACATACTTTTGTACACAATCCGCAGCTCTTACACTTTGCAGCATCAATAGTGTATTGTAGCATAGACTTACAAACACCTGCTGTACATTTCTTATCATGAATATGTGATTCATACTCGTCTCTGAAGTATCTTATTGTACTAAGAACAGGGTTTGGAGCTGTTTGACCCAATCCACATAATGCAGATGTTTTGATATTCTTTGCTAATTCCTCAAGCTTTTCAATATCTCCATCTTTACCATTTCCTTCAGTGATTCTTGTCAATATCTCAAGCATACGCTTAGTTCCAATTCTACATGGAGGACATTTACCACAGGACTCATCAACTGTAAATTCCAAGAAGAACTTAGCTATATCAACCATACAGGTATCTTCATCCATAACAATAAGTCCACCAGAACCCATCATAGCACCGATTGAAAGCAATGAATCATAATCAATAGGTATATCCAAATGCTGCACAGGAACACATCCGCCTGAAGGTCCTCCCATTTGAGCTGCTTTAAATTGCTTACCCTTTGGGATTCCACCACCTATGTCATAAACAACTTCTCTTAGAGTTGTTCCCATAGGCACTTCAACAAGACCAGTATTATTAATCTTTCCACCAATTGCGAAAACCTTTGTTCCTTTACTCTTTTCAGTTCCAATACTTGAGAACCAATCAGCACCCTTCAACATAATAACAGGTATATTAGCATAGGTTTCAACATTATTAAGAATTGAAGGCTTCTCCCATAGACCTTTAACTGCTGGGAATGGAGGTCTTGGTCTAGGTTCACCTCTATGACCTTCAATTGATGTCATTAACGCAGTTTCTTCACCACAAACAAATGCTCCCGCACCAAGTCTGATCTCCAAATCAAATTTGAAGCCAGTGCCTAGAATATTGTCTCCAAGTAATCCATATTCCTTAGCCTGTTCAATAGCAATTTGTAATCTTTTAACTGCTATAGGATACTCTGCTCTTACATATACAAAACCTTGTGTTGAACCAATTGCAAATCCTGCTATTGCCATTGCTTCAATTAATGAATGAGGGTCTCCCTCTAGAACACTTCTATCCATAAATGCTCCTGGGTCACCTTCATCGGCATTACAACAGACATATTTAATGTCATTCACCTGCTGAGCAGCAAAACTCCACTTTAAACCTGTAGGGAAGCCTGCACCGCCTCTTCCTCTTAAGCCTGATTGCTTCATTACGTCAATAACCTCTTCAGGCTTCATTTCAGTCAATACTTTCTCAAGCGCTTTATAACCATCAAAAGCTATGTACTCATCTATATTTTCAGGATTTATTAGTCCGCAGTTTCTTAATGCAATTCGTGTTTGTCTTGTAAAGAATTCAACACCCTCTAGTGATTTTGATATATCATGGGCTTCCTTTTCACCAGCAAGCAATCTCTTTACTATTCTTCCTTTAAGCAAATGCTCTTCAACTATCTCTTTTACATCTGAAACCTCTACTCTAGTGTACATCGCACCTTCTGGATACACTACAACAATAGGACCCTCTGCACAAAGACCAAAACATCCTGTTTTAACTATTTGAACTTCCTTGTCCAATTTGTTTGTTGAAAGCAAAGTTTCCATTTCTTCCATAATTTTCACTGAGTTGGAAGATGTACAACCTGTACCTGCACAAACCAGCACATGTGCTCTATATAAATGCATTTTTTAAAACCTCCTCACAATTATTTAGGAATAAACAATATATTTATTACTTCTCTTCCGCTCCTATAGTCAAGTCAAGGCACACTTTGCCGTTAACTATATGCTCAACAACTACTCTCGCCGCTTTTTCAGCAGTCATTTTAACATAGGTAGTCTTATTTCCGTCTTTGTCAATAACCTCGACAATAGGCTCAAGCTTACATACACCAACACAGCCTGTCATAGATACGGTAACATTATTTAAACTTCTTTTATCTATTTCTTCAACAAATGCATTCATAACTGGTCTAGCACCTGAAGCAATACCACATGTAGCCATTCCTACAACAACTCTGATTCCATCAGCATTTGTTCTCAGAGAAATTTTATCAAGAGTCTTCTTTCTTATCTCTTCTAATTCAGCTATCGATTTCATTAAGTACACCTCCAAAAATATTTTTTACACCTTCATCAATATACTCTTTCAACCATTGTATAACTGCGAACTCATTTATACTAATCAAATTTTGCATTTCATTTCCGTTATCCTCACCGTTAAGGGTCTTTTTTATTTCTTCTGTATCAAGTATAAATGTTCCCTCCACGCTCTCTAAAAGCAAAATAAAATGGGTATCCGGATTTGCAGTTATTAATACAGTCATAGTGCTTCCAACATCTCCAATAGGCAGTCGGTCAATATGGTCAATTGAAAAAGCAGCAAATACTTTTGTTCCTATATTTCTTTCAGAGCAAATACTGAATTCGCCTTCACATTTAAGTGCCGATTCTTTAAGCATTGGTATTCCCAATCCAATTTTCCGAGTAGTCCTTGTAGTTGTAAATGGATCCTCAACTTTTTTCAAAAAATCATTGTCCATTCCGAAACCATTATCTTCAATTATTAAAACAAGTTCCTTAGACTCAGTCTTTTCAAAAATATGTAATTTAACAACAGTTGAATTTGCTTTTATAGAATTTTGGACTATATCAAGAATGTGAAGTGACAAATCCCTCATAAAAATACTCCGTAATCCGCTCATTAACTTATTTTTTGAGTTTTTATCATAAATCTTTATATTTCTCTAGAATACCAGCAACATCATCAGTTACTAACCTTCCATGAACATCTTCATTTATAGTAATTACTGGAGCAAGACCACATGCACCTATACATCTGCATGCATCAAGTGAAAATTTTCCATCTGGAGTACATTGCCCAACATCAATACCCAATAATTCTTTAAATTTATCAAGTATCTCACCGGCACCCTTTACATAGCAAGCAGTACCTAAACAAATATTAATACTAAAACGACCCTTAGGATTTAGTGAGAACTGGGTATAAAATGTGACAACACCATAGATTTCAGCCAATGAAACATTAAGTCCTTCAGAAATCTTCTTGAGAACATCTACAGGTAGATATCCATATACTTCTTGCGCTTCGTGTAGCACAGGAATTAAAGCACCCCTTGTGTCCTTGTATTTCTCAATAATTTGTTTGAGCTTCAAGTCATTTTGATCTACGCATCCGCAGCAACACTTGTTTTCACTCATTAAAATAAACCTCCCTTAACAGCATGTTAATATATTCACAATATCGTTAATATTATAACAAATTATCAGACCATATACAACAACTTGTTATAAAACTTGAAGGAAATTTAATTTAATTTTTTGCAGATTTTATATATATGTGCTCAAAAAAAAACTATAAGCCTTTCAGCCTATAGTTTTTAATATTCTAGTTATTCTTCAAATTAATCTTCAAAGTCGTATTCTTCTTCCATTCTTTCTTTGAACTCTTCAAAAACCTCATTTAATTCTTCCTCATTATCAACTGTTACAAAGGCATCTTCGCCGTCTTCGTTATGATCTACCTTTAAGATAACAACTTCATCAATTTCTTCATTCTGCTCATCCAACGGAAGTAGAATAACATATTCATTTCCATTCATTTCAACTGTATCTAGATGCTCGAACTCAACCTCTTCTCCATCCTCCCCAATTAAAACTACAATATCGTCTCTTTCATCTTCACCCATATCTATTTCCTCCTAAATAACCGAGTTTTTATTTTAGAATCATGTGTAAATTATTATTAAGTAATACAACATGAATTATTCAAATACCGTTCTATAATAACACACTTGTACATCATTTCCAACATTAAGTTTTATTATTTGCTTGCCTATCCAAATATCCCTGTAGTATAAACACTGCAGACATTGTATCTACTATATTCTTTTTGTTTGTTGCCTTAATGCCAAGTTCGTTCATGGTTCTGTGAGCAGAAACAGTTGTAAGTCTTTCATCCCATTTAATGATGTTAAAATCTCCAAACCCTAAAAGTTTATTAATAAACTCTTCTGTTCTCTCAGCCCTCGGGCCTTTAGTACCATTCATATTTAAAGGATATCCAATAACAATGTCCTTCACTTCATACTGGGCAATTATTTCTTGTATCCTAGCTAATGCCTTTTTTAATCCATCCTTGCATTTTACCGTTTCAATCCCCTGAGCTGTCCACCCCATAGGATCACTAACAGCAATACCTATCCTTGAATCTCCATAATCTATGCCTAATATTCGCATTTATTACCTCCATAACCAACCATGCCAGCAATATGCATAACTAGCATTGTCTAATATGCAAATTAATAGGCATTCTCATATAACGAGAATGCCTACAGTGTTATAATTATTTATTCAGAAGCAGTATTTTTACTCTCAAGATAGAATTTCAAAACCTCTTCAAGAAGTTCGTCCCGTTCCAGTCTTCTAATAATACTTCTTGCATTCTTATAGTTTGTGATGTAAGTAGGATCTCCTGATAATATATAACCTACCATTTGATTAATAGGATTATACCCTTTTTCCTTCAGCGCTCTATACACAGTAATTAGTATTTCTTTTGCTTCGTTTTCCTTTTCGTTATCTACATTGAACATCATTGTTTCATTAATACCCATTATATCACCTTCCTACCACAACTGACTTAAAATCTCCACTCTTAAATATGGATAATCCTACATATCTATACTAATACATCCTGCTTTCTTTTGCAACCAAAAAATAGTCCTTTTATACCATTAGATAATAATACCTTCGAATAACTCACCATTAACTTTTTCCAGCCTTGTGTTTTTTAAAGATCCCTTTAACTCTTTGCCGCCTTCTGCTATAACTCTGATATAGTTCTTCGTAAGACCTTCCATGTAGCCTTTTTTGCCATGCATTTCCTGCTCGTAAAGTACTTCCATCTCTCTGCCTACATAGTTTTCTAAATACTGTCCTTCAAGAGTATTAGATAATTCCAGCATTAGCTGACTTCTTCTCTCTTTTTCCTGAGGACTTATTTGGTTATCAAACTTTGCAGCAGGCGTTCCAGTCCTTGGCGAATACTTAAAAACATGTATTTTAGAAAAGCCCATTTCCCTTGCAAAATTTAAGGATGTTTCAAAATCTTCCTCTGTCTCTCCTGGAAAGCCCACCATTATATCTGTTGTTATAGCAACATCAGGAATATGCTTTTTAAGAAGCTCTACAGAATTTCTATACTCATTAGTGGTATACTTCCTGTTCATTGCTTTAAGTGTATTATCACAGCCACTT
>JAEWZA010000112.1 GCA_023395575.1 Bacillota bacterium | reverse complement strand
AATATAAATGATTATGCTGAAATTTTTGGTCAAGAAATAAATAGTATCCAAGATATTAGATTGATAATGGTTTTTCAAAATCCAAATGCATTTAATTACTTAAACAAAGACAAAAATGTTAAAGGATTTTCTTTTAAAGGTTTTGTGAAATATATTAATAATATCAAATGAATCATCCATTAACTGAAACTTGGAATGATTTGAAGAAAAGATATATCTTTAACTAGAAACTATAATGATATTGATTATTAAAATAAATATGATATTCTTTTTGTACCAACAAAATAGAAGTCAACAAAATTAGCAATAAAATACTATTTGTTAATATGATTTGAGGATGGCTTTAAAGAAAAATACCCCTCCGCCAAGGAACCAATAGGTCTTTACGACATCATTTTTGTCTACTCAAGGCATATTGAATCCATAATCCTGTTGCAAAACGCTAAACACTGATGTACCAAGGGCTCTGAACAATAGAATAAAGAGCTGAAATTGTGACGTGAGAGGGATGACTTTCACGTCTATTTTTTAGGATATTAATGAACTATAATTAAAGAATGTCAAAGAAAAGTGTAAGGATTATTCCTGCTAAGCCTAAAGTAAATAAAAAACTAAGAGTTGCAGCATATTGCCGTATCAGTAGACTAGCACAGATGCGCAGCCTAGAGCTTCAAATTTATACATATGAAAAGCTTATTAAGAGTCATTGGGACTGGATTTATGTTGGAGTATTTTATGACATCGAGAGTGGGCTACGCCGAAAAGGCAGATCTGAATTGGACAAGATCATCAAGAAAGCAGCGAAGGGTAAAATAGACTACATTATTACAAAATCAATCAGCAGGTTATCAAGAGATACTCTTGAGGTTTTGAAAATTATTAGATTTTTAAGAGAGCGAGGTATTAATATGCATTTTGAAAATGAAAACTTGGATTCGATAAGAGAAGATAAGGAATTTGAGATAACACTTCGGAGTATGCTTGCACAGGACGAAAGCAGGAATATCAGTGAGAATATTCAGTGGGGCTTTCAGAGGAAGTTTGAAAAGGGCGATATTTTCAAAAGGTATAAGAACTTTATGGGATATACCTGTGTTGATGGTGAAATAGTAATTGTTCCAGTGCAGGCAGAGGTTGTAAGAGAAATTTTTGACTTGTATTTGCAGGGTTTATCATTTGGACAGATAAAATCTTATTTGGAATCTCAGGGTATTAAGACAGTGACTGGAAAAGAGAATTGGGACACAACAACAATCCAGAAAATGCTTAAAAATGAAAAATATAAAGGCGATACTTTGTTGCAAAAGACCTTTACTGAAGATTTCATGACTGGCAAGAAAAGAAAGAATATCATGCAACGAAACCAGTACTATGTGAAGGACAGCCATCCGGCCATTGTATCACCTGAAGTATTCGACAAGGTGCAGGAAGAAATGGTAAAGCGTGCTAGGCTCATAAGCAAAGAGGATGGCACGATAGAAACCAGCGAGAGCAAATATAATGGTAAATACCTTTTAGGGAATTTGCTCGTGTGCGGTGATTGCGGAGCATCATATCGAAGAAGAACTGAACGAGGCAAGGTGGTTTGGAGATGTGCGACACGGATTGAAAAAGGCAGAGAGGTATGCCCACACTCCCCTACCTTGAATGAAGAATGGGTACAGCATGTTCTGGCCAAATATGTTTGCCAGAACGGAGTTTATGATGAAGGCATAATCAGGAATAAAGTTGATAAAATGATGATGTTTGATTCTTATAGCATGGTTTGCTATAAAAATGGGGGGCAGGTTAAAATATTATACTAGATGTAATATAAAGAAATAATTTTTTAATTAAAATTATTGGTATAATGATATGGGAGAGAAAAATTATATCTTATTAGTAGATATGATTATGGATTTAAGCTACGATAAAATGAGGCATAGGAAATCAATATAGAGGTGCTGGCATGAATATAGAGGCTTATGACCTTGATTCACTTAGAAAAATAGTGCGAACTCTTCAAAAAGAAAATGAAGCCTTGAAATCTCAGCTAAAAAAAGCTGATATTGCATTTGATGCTCCTAATCCATTTGAGGAGACAATAGAGAGTATTAATGAGTATGATCCTGATCAGGGAGAGCGTATTCTTGGAAGATATATAACAGAGGATTTAGCAAAACGATATTTTGCTATGTTTTGGGGTAGAGACGATGTTTATGCCAAAAGAGGTAAGAATGGCGGATATTTTCCACAGTGTGATAACAGATGGAATGATGCCTTGTGTCCAAAACAACGTGGTGAAAAAATGTTTTGTGATGATTGTGAGCACACAAAATGGACTAAGCTTGATTTGAAGAAAATTATAAGTCATCTTGTTGGCAAAAAAGAGGATGGAACAGATGTGCTTGGCGTTTATCCACTTTTACCAAATGGTACATGCCGATTTATAGTATTTGATTTTGATAACCATGAAAAGGATGCAGAGAGGACAGATTTTGCTAATACAGATGATGAATGGCATGATGAAGTAGATGCACTTAGGAAAATGTGTGAGCAGAATGGAATCAAGGCTTTGGTTGAAAGGTCTCGTTCTGGAAGAGGCGCTCATGTATGGATATTCTTTAAAAGACCAATAGCAGCATCTTTAGCAAGAAATTTTGGCTTTCTTTTACTGGACAAGGGATCCGCTTCTATTAATTTGAAATCTTTTCACTATTATGACCGAATGTATCCTTCTCAGGATGTTGCTAGCCGCATTGGTAATTTAATTGCTCTTCCATTACAAGGACAAGCTCTTACAAGTGGAAACAGTGCTTTTGTGGATGAAAACTGGAATGCATATCCTGATCAATGGAAGGTTTTACTAGAAGAAACAGAAAAATTATCTTTGGAAGATATCGAGAAGTATATGGCAAAATGGCAGGTAGAACTTGCAGAAGCCAGGGGAATGATTGCCGGTTCAGTAACCGAAAGCAGACCTAAGCCGTGGAAAAAGAAGGAAGGATTTGCGAAAGCGGATGTTGTAGGAAAAGTCCATTTGGTTCTGAGTAATGGTGTATATGTTGATACGCTTAATCTAATGCCACGCTTACAGAATCAGATTCGTAGTATGGCAGCCTTTGATAATCCTGAGTTTTATAAAAACAAGCGTCTTGGCTATTCGAATTATTATAATTTTAGCGCTGTATATCTTGGTAAAGATATAGATGGGTATATAAGGATTCCACGTGGACTGAGGGAGTCTGTAATTGAAGAATGTGAGAAAGCTGGAATTGGTATAGATATTACGGATAAGAGAGAAAAGGGGCGTCCAATTAGAGTATCATTCAACGGGGATTTAAGAACGCAGCAAGATCTTGCTGCACAGAAATTACTTTCTTATACGGATGGGTTATTGAGTGCGGCTACTGCATTTGGTAAGACGGTAGTATGTAGCTACTTGATTTCGCAAAGAAAAGTGAATACTTTAATTTTATTGCAGAGTAAAGATTTGCTAAACCAGTGGGTGGATGAACTAAATAAATTTCTGGATATAAAAGAAGAAGCACCAGAATATGAGACAAAGACTGGACGAAAAAAGAAACGAGAAAGCGTCATTGGAATTTTGCATGGAAGTAAAAATACATTAACAGGAATTGTTGATGTAGCTATGGTTGGTTCTATGTATAGTAAGGGTAAATTCAATGAATTAATCAATTCTTATGGAATGGTGATTATGGACGAATGTCATCATGCCGCATCAAATACATCTATGGAGCTATTGCAGAAAGTTGGTGCAAAATATGTATATGGCGTATCAGCTACCCCTAAAAGAGGCGATAACCTAGACAAAATCATATATATGATGCTTGGACCACTGCGCCATAAGTTCACTGCGCTTGAAAGAGCTGAAGAACAGGGCATTGGGCATTATTTTATTCCAAGGTATACCAGAGTGGTCGATACGTATGAAAGTAAAGAAGATATAAATCGTGCGTATGGTTTGATTAGTTCCAGCAATGTCAGAAATGAAATGATTATTAGCGATGTAAAGGGATGTATCACAGCGGGACATACTCCGGTTATTCTTACTAAATATAAAGAGCATGCGAAACTTTTATATGACGAACTTAAAGGTAGTGCTAATCACGTATTCATTTTGTATGGAGACAATACTGATAAAGAAAATGCTGAAATCAGGGTGGCTCTAAAAACAGTTGCAAAGGATGAAAGCCTTATTTTGGTGGCAACAGGACAGAAAATTGGAGAAGGCTTTGATTTTCCAAGACTTGACGTAATGATGTTAGCTGCACCGGTTTCTTTTGAAGGACGTTTGGAACAATATGTTGGACGATTGAATCGAGATTATGAAGGAAAAGAAGCAGTTTATGTCTATGATTATATAGATTCTCACATTAGATATTTTGATAATATGTATGCAAAGCGTTTACGAACCTACAGGAAGACTGGATTTACATTATGGACTGGCGAGGAGGCTACAAAGCAAATAGCAAATGCAATATATGACTCCGGTAACTACGTTGAAGTATTCGAACGGGATATTATTGAAGCGGAAAAGAAGATTGTAATCTCAAGTCCTGAAATTATTCCTGATAAGATTGAACGATTGATATTTCTTGTGAAGAGCAGACAGGAAGCCGGTGCTCGCATTGTTGTAATTACAACAGAACCTGAAAATGTCTCCTATGGTAGCCCAGATGTTTGCAATGAATTAGTAGAACAACTGAAACTTGCAGGCATTATAGTGAAGTTAAAAGAAGAGGTAGAAGAACATTTTGCAGTAATTGATGATGAACTTGTATGGCACGGTGGTATGAATTTACTAGGAAAAGAAGATGCCTGGGACAATCTTATGCGTATAAAAAGCCATCAGGTTGCAGCAGAATTATTGGAGATAGCATGAGGAGAAAATACAGGAGACTAACTAGGGTAATGGATTTTGGAATGCCAACACTAATAGAAAATATATATAATATGAGGAGCATGAGTTTATCTACATATTTGATTTTTAGTAAAAAATGAGAAGTACTTTCAATGATAGCTAGCTTATAAATTGTTCAGAATAAAGCTCTCAAACCACATTTTGTTTGAAAGTTTTATTGCGCACAATTTTTACTTACTGGTAAAGTTATGTGGATTGGAGTAATAAAAATCGCACAGTCGATTTGCAATGTCGTGAGTAGAAAGCTTTAATAGTAAAATTATTTGCTGATTAAAATGTAAAAACCTATTTCCCAAAAATAAAAAAATATTGGTTTTGGGAAGTATAATGATGTGATAAGTGTAAAGGTGGTGATACAATGCAGTTAATTGATAGAGAAACTTACTTAAATAGGTTAATAAGCTTAAAAGGTACGCCAGATATAAAAGTTATCACGGGCGTAAGACGTTCGGGAAAATCAAAACTATTGGAAGAATATATTGGGTGGATT
>JAEWZA010000280.1 GCA_023395575.1 Bacillota bacterium | reverse complement strand
ACCAAACATAGGACCATTCTGCTGAGTTCTTGAGAAAGAAACATTTCCACCAACACGAACACCGTTAGTTAATGTTTGATTTCCACCTACGCTGATAGAATAACGACCAAAGTCAGCATCAGGAATATAACTATCTTGATCCATCTTCGAAACAGTTGCGGTAAAATTACCACTTTCTGTATAACGGTTGATGTTCAACGACAAATCGTAAATACCTCCCATTTCAAACAAATCCTTCACGTTATTTTCGTAAGCTTTATAAGGAATCATTTTAGGTAGATCAGGATAAGCCTTTCCATAAATATTCGCAGAGAACATGCTCAGAGGAACTTCGGTTACGTCAGTAAACGCAGCACCCCAAGAACCATTTACACCTTGAGCAATAAAGTTATCACCTGTACCGAATTTATTTTGGTAATCAGGCAAACCTGCAATTTGCTCCATAGTATAAGAGGCGTTCAAAGTAATTTCCATACCTTTACCTGCCTTATTTTTGCTTTTTGAACCACTCTTGGTTGTTATAAGAACAACACCATTTGCTGCACGAGATCCATACAATGCAGCAGCTGCCGCACCTTTCAAGACATTCATTGATTCGATATCATTCGGGTCAAGAGTAGAAATACCGCTACCATAAGCACCACCAGCTTCAGTTGCCTGGTTTGAAGATGCAACTTCCGTATTACTATAAGGTACACCATCCACTACATAAAGAGGCTGATTGCTTCCAAGGAATGAAGAGTTACCACGAATAGTCATACGTGTAGCAGAACCTGCCGCGCCTGAAGGTGAGTTAATCACAACACCGGGGATTTTACCTTCCAAAGAACGTATCAAGTCCGGTTCAGCCTTTTGAATGGCTTCATCTGCATCCACTTTTGACACGGAGTAGCCTAATGAACGTTCTGCACGTTGAATGCCGACAGCTGTTACTACAACTTCATCTAATAGTTTAGCATCCGACTTCAAGACAACTTTCAAGTTAGGTTTTATTGCCACTTCTTGGGTCTGCATACCAATGTAAGAAATTACCAAAGTCTTCGCAGAACTAATATTAATGTATTTGTTTGATAATCAGCATGCTAATAAAACTAGCAAATTTGCATGGCTGCGACTAATCCTATTCAGAATATTGTTAATAAGAGGACTCCAGTGTTTGAGTATTCTCAATGTGATACCACTATTGATTATTAGTAGCTGATATCTAGAATATTAGATGGCACGTATATATATATTGTTCTGATAAGAATATACTTATCATTTTAATAGTTGAATTTTTCTCTAATATATTTACTCAGCCAATAATAATTTAAATTAGTAGTTGTTTTTTTCAGGTTTCGTTTTGAAACCTTGAGTTGTTGATATGTTTGCCAGCACTCCGTCACTCCGGTGACAAACATTTGAAAGATAGTTATTTATGCGTGTTGGCAAGCGTGCTGGCAGAGTGCTGGTAAACGGTTGCCAGCACGGTTTTTAAAGCAATTATTTAATTATTACTATCGTTAACTGGTTGATATACAATTACAATTTGCCATTTTTAGATGAATTCTACAAGTGTGTAAAAATAACATTTATTAATACGAAATTAGAGGGTTTTCGGTACTTATCCCTGTATTTATCAACTAAAACTAAGGAAGAAAGCATGGATTTACTTTATATATTTTGCACTTTTGCACCATAGATGATTCTCATTTGTATTATATATATTCCTGGAATCCTTTGTCTATTTCTTCGTCCCTCAATTGTGGGCTGTACGGTTGCTCTATGCGGGCTCTACACCCCATGATTGTCCCCCCGAGAACCTGCAATTGAGGGACGAAGAAATAGACAAGGCAGAGGAGAAAAACTAATTGTACAAATCTATATTTTGAATAGTATATTTTTCTATTTAACAACTGTAATTCAATTGATTAGACTGTATATCTCATTCTCTTCTTCCTGCTTTCTTTGAAAAGAAAACGCAACTAATGATTTTGGATAACAGTAATTATACCATTTTCAAAGTATACATAAGTGCCATTTCCATAATTCCAATGTTCGTGTACTCCGAACGAACCGGTTGTTTTATTTATCTTACTTGGACTTTATTTTAAGTTTATCAGACTATCGTACATATGACTATATTATTTATTTTCAATGCTTTCTACAATCATATGCATAGTAGTTATTTGAACTTGTACATATGAAAATATTACTATGCAAATAAGTAACGATAAGATAAGCTTTTTCATAATTCCGCATTTTTACATATGAGTTTGTAGGTAAATATAACAAGATTCTTTAAGCTTCTGACGATAATATTCAATATTTAGAACCGCATCAATTCCATATCTTCTGTGTTTAAAGAAATCCCTAAACATAGAAAATACAGATTTGATACGGAAATTTAGTAGGCAGGCAACCCTTACTATAACAAGATCATTATATAAGCGAAAATATTATTTCTCTTTAGAATTGAATAATAAAGAATAGTTTTTCTGCAAATCATGAACGATAGTCATATCCATTACATTGGTGTATACTTGAGTGGTTTTCACACTTTTATGTCCCAATAGCTTTTGAACAGTAGTAATATTTACCCCATTATAAATGAGCAAAGTTGCATTTGTATGTCGTGCTGTGTGGAAAGATATTTTCTTCGATAGCCCTGCTAAGCGCGCAATTATTATCAGTTCCTTATTCACATTCGAGTTATCTCTTAGCTGAAAGAATTCTTGCAGATTGCTTTGATACTTTCCAAGTATCATAAGCCCTTTGCCCTCAAAAAGTAAGTACAGAGGCAATCTAACTTCTGTATTTGTTTTAACCGATTTGTATATAAGCCAAACTTCTTGGCGAATTTCTACTATATTTTCTGATGATAAATTGATAAAATCAGAATATCTCATGCCTGCATAACAGCAAAATAGAAATGCGTCTAATGTCTTTTGATACTTAGAAAATCTTCCGGTCAAACATAATTGTTCTAGCTTTTCCAATTCTTCAGGGGTTAAATGTGTATGCTTATTCTCTATGGTTTTGATTTTATACTTTCGGAAAGCGTATTTTTGTATTTCCATATAATCTTTATTAATAGCGACATTAATATGACGCTTTAAGTGTTTCATGTGCTTAGCAATTGTATTCGTATGATAGCCTTTTGATTGCAAGAAATACTCAAATGAAGATATGAATTCAAAGGTCAAATCGGAAAAGGAAACGTCTCTTTTAAACTCTTGCAAAAGAGAAAGTGTTGAAAGATGATTTCGCTTAGAACTCTCTTTCATTGCAGAATTTGTAACCTCTTGCTTGAAAAAAGGAATAAAAGACGTATTATCTTCACTTGTAGTCAAAACATCCTTCAGAAGTTCTAAAGATATACGCCTGCCTTGTTGCCATAACTCAAGCTCTCTCTTTTCAATCATTGACATATACTCATATATCAACCGATTCAATGCATCCGCATTAGGATGGTTCCTAACAATGAGCTTTTTAGCATCCCACTGTTCTGGCCTTAAATAGACTTTTGTGGAAAAATACTTTTTCTTTCTGTCTAAATAGGCCTCCACTTGTACCAATGCCATTCCCTTTTTATTCAGGCATTTTTTTCTGTTGTACACCAAATTGTAAATAATCTTACTCATTTCTCGCATTTTTAATTAATACTATGAACAAATAAGACGATATTCTGTGCTTTACAAGAACTGAATAAGAATTAATATCTGCAAAAAGAGACTTTTTATATCATTTCATTTTGAGTTTTTGGTATCTAAAAAATCTCATTTTGTCTCTAAGGAGAGCTTTTTTGAGCTTATACACGTTGTTTTTTTAACCATTTTGTTTTAAAAAGTATGTATTTGAAGAAGTCTATTGCAAAAATATCCCAAACAGAGTGATAGGTTGATGAAGCCCATTTAGGTTTTTTAAATGCGAAAAATCTGCTGTTAAGCATAAAAAAAGGCAAAAGATTAACAAATTGATAGATTTACAAGGTTTTTTCAATAAAACAATTGTCTGTTTCATATTTATTAATATATTTGCATTTTGTTAGAGTAAAGAAACAATTAATGTAAAGTTAAACTTTAAGAGAGAATTTATGAAAAG
>JAEWZA010000073.1 GCA_023395575.1 Bacillota bacterium | reverse complement strand
GTATAGTGTAGATGATGAATTCCGTCTTTACTAAATCTAGGCTGATTTTCATCATAATATAAATCGGTAACAAGAATTATATACTTATTGTTATGCAATAAATTCTCTATTACTTGAGTAAAATGTTCTCCACTCTCAACATTCTCTGCTAATTCAATAAGTGTGGACTTCGAAATAAAGTCAGAGTAGCTCATTTTGTGATAACTACATCTTAACTCCGAGAATAATAAGTAATAGTACATTGAATTTTCTAATACACTTTCTGAAAGTATACATCTAGGTCTATAAAAGCAATTAATTTGATCAATATTAAAATTATTGAGAAAATCATATCTATTAGTATTAGCTTGTACCATATCTCTACACCTTCCTTTAATTTTCTTTAAGTCATAAACACTCGCAAACAAGTGGCTTTATCTACCAAGAATATTTATATTTGTATTGCTTTAGCTTCCACATATGCAGACAATGACCTTATTGTGGAATAAGCTTTAATCCCCAACATTTCATCTTCAAATTCAAAATCGAATTTATCTTCTAAAACAATAATAATTTTAACGAACGTAATTGAATCAATTCCAATACTATTTAGATCAGTATCCAAAGATACGCCATTCGAAAATATTTCATCAAGATTTGATACGATTACCTCCAAAACTTCCTTTTGAATAACAGTCATTCCATTATATTGGTTAAGATGGCTTTCGATTTGCTCCAACTCAATCCTATGTCCCTGAATTTTAACTTGATTATCAATACGACCTAAATACTCTAGGTTGCCATCTGGCAGATACTTTCCAACATCGCCAGTTCGATATACTCTGACATTAGGTTTCTGTGGTAGATAAGTAAACTTCTCTGCAGTCAAATCAGCCCTTCTGACGTAATCTTTTGCAAGCCCTTGTCCAGCAATGCATATTTCTCCAGCTTGTCCATTTTCAATAATATTAATATTTTCATCAACTATGTAAATCTCCGTGTTCTTAATAGATCTGCCAATGTCAATGTATTCTTTGTTAGTTAAATCACTTACGGTTGACCAAATTGTTGTTTCGGTTGAACCGTACATATTATATATTTTAGCCGTTGTCTTTTCCTGTAAAGTCCGTAGCAGACTGAGCGGCAAAGGTTCTCCTCCAATCATTATCTCTTTGAGGTTTTTCAAGCACGAAAGTTCTTTGTCGTAGTTCAATAACATCTGCAGTCTAGAAGGTGTCATTTGAATCATATCTACAGCTTTATCTTGGATGAGCTTTGCCATAAGCTTTGGATTACATTTCTCGTCCTCGTTACCTAAAACAACAGTAAGACCCTTATATAGAGCCATAAGGCTTTCTAGTAAAAAAGTATCGAATGATACTGTAGTGAGGCATGCCATACGCTTTTCTTGCGAGAAATCAATAATTTCTGTTATGCCTTCAATGAAGTTTAATAAGGCATATCGTGTGATTTCTATGCCTTTAGGTTGACCTGTTGACCCAGAAGTATAAATTATGTACGCTATATCTTTATGATGTTCTTCATTACAATTCAGTTCTTGTTTTTTATTGTAAATTGTTATATTTTCTATAACAGCAGATTCATAATAGCTAGACATATCTATGCTTTGCAGTTGAGTGACTACTACTTCTGCATTACTGTCTTGAAGCAAGTAATGAATTTTTTCTGCTGGCAGGTCTTTGTCGATAGGAATAAATGTAATCTCATACTCAAATAATGTTTTTATGAGAGTCAATAACATCGGTGTTCTTTCTAAAATAATCGCTACCGTAATATTTTCTTTTGTCCTAAGGGCTTTCATAATCTCGCAAATAATATAATTCATATTGTTGAAACTAAAAGGTCTTTTTTGATCCAAATCATTAAATAAAATCATTTTTACTCCTTATCAAAAACCGTAGTACAAAAATCTGCAATATCATGTAAAACGGCATTTTCCTCGTAAGATAATTTTTGTATTTTCTCTATAAGTGAAGTCATATGGAGATGGCTCTTTGTTATCCCTACTTTTATTAAATATTTATCAATATAGTACCATTTTTCTATTATTTCATCGTATTTCGCACAGAAACTACTAGGTAATTTCTTTAGTTTTAAGAAATCCGAAATGTATTTTTTGATAGTTAAAAAACCATATACTTTTAATTGATAATTAATTTTTAAAGCAAATTGATTAAACAGTTGATTTTCTTCCTTCAAATAGCTTTCTAGTTCACAAAGCAGTTTGAACAGTACAGTGTACCCTATTGTGCCTTCATGAGAAGAGTCTAAGTATCGCCTGATACCCTTTATAAATTCTTTCTCAGCTCCTCTTTCTATACTTGGTTTTTTTAGAGACAATTCGTTCGTAGGGTTTATGCATACATAATAATAATCCTTAGCTGCCCATGCCCTGATAACTTGTTCTAAATCGACCCACCCTTGGTAAACCGTAGGTACTATATTGGGTATGTACCCGTCACTAATAAATATTTTTTGAGATGCAATATTAATCCCTAGTGGGTTAATAAAGTGCGGAGCTGCATTCGATTTCGCAAAAATCGAATCATACATTAAATTATTTGATTCAACCTTAATACTAATTAAAATTTCTTCTTTTATACATTTACTAAGAAATTCAACTGCGCTTTCACTATTTTTTAAATAACCAACAGAGAAATGTATACCTGCTTTTTTCAAGAATGTAAAGTTAGATTCATACATCAAAGAGCTTACAGCTGGAAAATCTTCTAATGTATTATAAAATACGTTAAATCCTTCACCATAAAAGAAAATCTCGCTCTTGTGGATATTTAATTGTTCGTTAAATAAATAATTATAAATACAACAATTCAAGCATTCATAACCGATTTCTGTAGTATAATTTTGTCTATCGCAAATCATTTTTTCCCTCAATTATTGTCTAATTATTTTCCCAGTAACTGTTTTTTCTAGCTTATCAACTACAAGAACATTTTTAGGAACTTTATAATTCTCCAAGTTAGATTTTAGATATTGATAAAGTGCAATTTTGTCAATATTCTCTGTATTATTCAATACTATATAGGCATTAATTTCTAATGAAGTTGCTGATACATTATACTCACCTTTAACTAATGCCTCGCATATGTTTTTATAATTCAATAGCACTTCCTCTATTTCTTCCGGAAATATATTTTTGCCTGATATAATAATCATATTGTCTTTTCTACCAGTTACATATAAATAACCGTCTTCATCGAGATAACCTAAATCCCCAGTAAACAACATATCCTCTTTTAAAACTTGACGAGTCAACTCTGCGTTATTATAATATCCCTTCATAATGTTTGGACCTTTTACTAAAATCTCACCAATAGTACCAACTTCATATTTGGCTGTTGGCGTACTTATCATAACTGATACATTATTTATCGGTTTCCCACTAGATGGTGATTTAAGTAATAAGTCTTTTCCTTCTATGTAGGTAACTCTGGGGGAAGCCTCAGTTAATCCATAAGAATAAATTATATTTACCCCATCAAATATTTCCGTAAGCGTAATAATACTATCTTTAGACATTTTTTCACCATAAAAATTGATAGCTCTCAAACTTGAAAATTTAAAAGGTTTTCGGCTAAAGTAATTTATTAATCCATGCAATATTGTGGGTACCACAAAAAAGATTGTTATTTCATTTCTTTTGATTAAATCAATTATCACTGCAGATGTAGGAATTTTTCGTGTCAAATAACCTGTACACCCATTAAAAAAAGAAACCAAAAGTTCTCCAATCAAGCTCGACGCATGTACCAAGCTTTTGATTAAAAGAATTTTGTCTTGTTCTATTAAATTCAAGTACGCACTTATACCCTCCAAATTTATTTGAATATTCATTTGGGTAAGCATAATTGCTTTTGGCATGTTTGTTGTTCCTGATGAAAACAATATCAATTCTACATCTATCAAAGCATCGTTATCTGTAGCAAAAGGAAACTCATAAACATTCAACGTGCTTATAACTTTTTTATTGCCAATCTCCTTTTCCATTATAGTTATAGACACATCAGAGATAATGTAATTAATTTGAAATATGTTAACTAGCTGCATAATCTTGCCATGCCCGGTTTTGCTATAGATAGGAATCGCTACTGCATTAATGTAATTAACTGCCAATAATGTGACAATAAACTTCATAGGATCATCTATTATAATTCCTACCTTGCTGCCAATTGATATATTTTTACTAATCATTTGATTGCCTAATTCAATAGCCAATTGATTTAAGTCATCATATGAATATAGCTCATTATCACAGATTAGTGCTGGTTTATTGGAGTGTTTATTCTTTGATTTCAAAAATACATCATAAATGTACATTTTCTCCCCACCTTTTACTACATTTCAGTATTGTCTATAAACTCTTTAGTTTTACCTGTTTGGTTATCGGGAGCAATAAAGCTAACTTCCTTAACATTAATTAAAACATCTTTACCTATTATTTTGTAAAGTTCATTTAGAAATTGTTCTTTAATCTCTTGCTTAGAAGCATGATTATCTAATCGTAACAGAACAGTTAGGCAAGTATCATCTTCCTTTATCACTTGAAATTGTTTTATAACATTACTTCCACGCATCTCACAAACTGCTCTTGCAATGCCTGAAAAAATAATAACATTAAATTTTTTGTCCTTGCCAACTTTAAAAAAGTCAGCTTTTCTCCCAGCGCTTAATTTTACATAAACACCACTATCATCATAAGTTATATTACCTATATCGCTAAGACGATACCTAAACAGTGGCCATGCGTTGTTAGCTAATGTTGTAAGCACAAGCTCATTCCTCTGGTTTTGCTCATCAAAAATTTGTTCTAAAAAGGCATTATTAACAACTCGCATTTCTCCTATTTCACTTGTATATGCAATAGGCCAATATTCTCTTGTACCATAATGGTTGGCAATTTTGCAGTTAAATACATCTTGAATAAAATCCAAATGCTCTGGTTGCACATATTCGCCACTCAGTTCAATAAATTCTATTGGGAACTTCGGCAAATTATGTTCTTGTACAGCTAGGGCTAATGAGTAAATTGTAGAAGATGGTCCATGCATCCAACGTGGTCTAAATTCGATAATTGCACTCCAGTATTCTTTCAATTTTTCTTCACTAATATTAAATAGTGGTAATAAAATATCGTTGTCTTTAAAAAGAACTTTATCTGAAACAATCTCTTCATTTTTGTTTCTATAAGCATAAAACCTAGCAAATCTATCGGACGGTTTCAAGTCGGGAATTAACGTACGTCTAAGGCTCCATAACGTCTTTGAACATACAAAACGTTCTTCAATACTTCTATAGCATATTATAGGTTTGCCTTCTGTACCACTTGTAGCATCAATGCTTAGGCGTATTGGCGGAACAGTATCAGATAATAAGCTTTGTGAATCATTACGAGCAACACATTTTTCAAGAATAGGAACACGGTGTTTAAAATAGTCATATGTAAAGTCACCTAAAGGCGGAACAACATATTGGGGATTATTTTTATAATATGCAACGGTTTTTTTACAATGAATTAGTAAATTATATAGTGCATCTTTATTAAGCTCGAAATATTCCTTTTCATTCATAAAATCATCCTTTTTATATTAGTTTATTTGGCACTGCACTTTTTATAAGCGGATTTTCATCATTGGCAGAGGAACATACCGATTCATACATATTTCTCATTAATCTTATTCCAAGTTGATGCATAAAAATTTGCATACCATCCGAGTCATTATTTATGAAATCCAGAAAGCATTTTTCTCGCGCATACTCATTGTAGCCCATAAAGTTATCAATTCTCTGACTCTTAAACAAATCAGAGATTGATATCTTTTCAAAAGGAACACCTCCTAGAATATCAATATTTTTAAAGATATAAATATCAAAATGTTCACATTCACCTATATTACAGGAACCATCGGTATTACGATCCTTTATTTCTTTAGCCTGATAACTATGTACTTGTATACTCATCAACGGTCCGACTTGAACATTTAAATATTCATGCCTTACACGACCATTCGCTTTATATGTATCTTGAGGCAATGTATCCCAACTTCTTCTAGAAAAGCTATTTTGCATTAAGTTTAAAGTAGCTGTAGTTATCACATTATTGTCAATTAAAAACCTGATAACACTATAGACATCTATTTCACCATATCTATTGAAATGCAAATCACCTAACTGATTAAATATTTCATCGAATTTCTCCGTTTTCAATGTAGTTCTGTAAAACTCATTATTTATCATATTCAAATAATCACTGGGCCGGACTATACTTGCGTATGTTTCTAAACTTTCTGCTTTAACCCTAGGCAATTGATCATTTATACTAACAAGCCAAGAAAGCAAGTCAATAAAATGATATCCGCTATGAAATAGCTTTCCATAGCCATATTTATAAGGATGATTCTCACGGAATATGAACTCATCTGGCATGTTCCACATACCGTCAGAATGTGTTACCTGTATTGAGGTGATCGGAATTCCATATTTACTGACAATTTTCTTCAGCTCATCATGCACAAATATATATCCCAAATGCCATCTACGTTGACATTGGACCTCTAACAATACCCCATTATTTTTTACAGTTAGGTATTTATTGAGTATTGAATAATATTCAGTTTCTATCCTTTTGGCCATATCTTTATCATTGCTAACATTTGTTGGTGCAGTGATGGGCTTGTCTGTTAAAATATTTATTTCATTGTCAAGGAAAAAATTAATATAAGCAAAGTGAGCCTTAGGTTCCGTTGAAATAATAGCGTGCGTAATGTGTAACTCAGATATATGTGCTCTGATTTTTTGCTTTGTTTGTTCAGATAAATTATTATAATCTTTTTCTTCATCTGGTATAAATATGCACCTTGTATGTAAGTCATGTTCTATTAGATATGAATTAATATCATTCTTTTTTGAGTATAGTTCAATTATTAATTTGGGGATGACGTTATATTTTTGTAAAAAGCTCATATAAATACGCTTAGCATGAGGACCAAATCCAATTAATACGATAGATTTTTCAGTATTCATATTGATTCCTTTCAAAAAGATTTAATATCAATTGCCGATTTTTTTAAAACATAGTCTCTCAGATTACTATATTTGACCAAATTATCGGCCAATATATCTGTATCACCAAATTCAAAACCAAACTCAATTTCAATATTAACGATTAGTTGAATGATTGCTACCGAATCATAGCCCAAGTCATTAATTAAATCTGTATCATCTGTAAATTTATAAAAATTATCTACGCCTCTTGAGTCTTGAATAATAAGGTGTTCTAGAATTTCTATTTTTTTTGTCATATTCTTCATCTGCTTTCTTTATATAATTCTCTGACTTTTTTACTCCAAAATTGCATACAAACTAGATCTGTGTATGTGCGCCCCTTTCTTGTAAGAACATATTGATTTTCATCTATTCTTTCAACTAGCCCATTTTCTATAACAATTTCTATCTCTTCCTTGAAATCGTCTGAAAAATGTGACTTAAATTTAACAAAGTAGTCATCTGCATCTAACTGGTTTGTCAAAAAACCGTATATGGCAAACCTGCTCTTAAGTTCGTATTCATCCATTTCTATTCCGAACCACTCGTACTCTTCATATGTTTTTTCCATATAATCCTGCAACAGGCTATAAGCCGCACACATATTAAAAGTCGGCTCCAAACTATAATGAACATATTGGTTATACGATCTAGCAGCACAGCCAAATCCTAATGTTTCAACACCTTGATATTCATAAATCTTTTGCTGATGAGTAGATGTCTGATTGCTTTTTACAAACTTAACATGGGACTCACAATAATAACCATTGTCACTAAGATATTGATAAAACCTATCAAACAATATGTATTTTTCTTTGTTTGTCATTATATTGTTTCCTATATTTAACATGCTGCTATTATTGCCAGCTAGAGGATATACGGATATTGTTTCGGGCTTGAAAGTCATGAGTGCTTCAAGTGTATCTATAAACATTTCAGGCGTTTGCCCTACAAGACCATTAATAACATCAATGTTAATATTCATATCATATTTTCGTATAAGGTTAACTAGTTGAAATAAATCGTAGTTATTTGATCGATTAATTGAGGTTCGCAGCCTTGAATCCAGGCTTTGAACACCCAAACTTAATCTTTTAATGCCAATTTGCCTTAATTGTTTAATATAGTCCTCATTAATAATTTCCGGAGAGATTTCCATCGAGGGTTCTAATGATGCATCAAAGTCAACATTCATCCTAGACAAATTATCAAATATATTATAATAAGCTTTTATTGGAACATGGTTGGGAGTACCTCCTCCAAAACATATAGACTTAATAATGATTTTTTTATTAAACATTTCATTATAATATTGTGCTTGTGCGTTAAGTTTATTTATATACTTCATCATGACTTCATCATCATTTTGTGTAACCGAAAAAAAACCACAATATGGACATTTTGATTTACAAAAAGGTATATGATAATACAAATTAACTTGAGATGAATTACTCCAGATTTTGTTTAAGTCGATGTTTAATTTTCTGTACGCAAACTGACTTGGATACATGGCCATTGTGAATCCAGGCCAAAATCCCATTTTAATTTGCTTTTGTAATATCTTGCTAGATAAATTCAAAACCAATACCTCCTATAACTGAATATTTAATCGTTTAATTATACTTTCTAGAGCAATTACTTCTCTCTCAACCCACGAATTAATATCAGCAACACTAGATTCCAATAGTTGTCTATTCTGCTTATACGCCTCTGAAATTGGCACATATTTTGCTTTGAAATCCATTTCTTTTTCATATGCATCTAAATTTTGTCCCAAATTTTCCCCGATAATTTCACAGCCATAATAGTATGATTTCATAACAAAATATGCATTTGCTTCATAAATATCCTGCTTTTGCTCAATTATTACTCCAATAGGTTTAATCGTATCTAATATTGTATATCCTGTCTCTTCAATAAATTCACGGGTTAAAGCAGATAAGTGATTCTCACCAGCTTCTATTCCACCACCTGGAAATTTATAATCACCTTTTACTGTATGGATCATGAATGCTAAGTTCCGGTCATTAAGCACAACCCCTCTGACCGCCTCCCGATATATAATCTTTGCTCCTACAGGTATTTCATTTACTCCTAATAATTTTTCAAAATACATAGTTATCTCCTTTTCCGATATATTGTTCTCTAAATAAAATATCATAAATTTCATTTTTGCCTTTTAATTCATTATGCTCACCGCATGCAACAATTTCTCCTCTATCCATAACAATAACTTGTCCTGCATCTAGTATCGACGATAAACGGTGAGCTATAGAAATAATTGTTTTATCTTTTGATAATGTTTTTATTGATTCTAATATTGCTTTCTCATTGTTATGATCAAGAGAGGATGTCGCTTCGTCAAAAATAATAATATCCGAATTTAATAGTATTGTTCTTGCAATAGCTAGGCGCTGCCTTTGCCCTCCTGAAAGCTTAATCCCTTTTTCCCCTATAATTGTTTCATATTGCTCTGGCAAACTTTGAATAAATCCTAAGATATCTGCTCTGCTACATGCATCATCCAAATCTTCTTGGGTCGCATATTTCTTTGCAATCATGAGATTTTCTCGAATGGTAATATTAAACATTGCTGGTTCCTGCATTACCACGCTTATTTTTTGACCTATGCTTCCCATACTTATTTCACTCATATCATAACCACCGATAAGGATCTTTCCTATCTCTGGCTCATACATACCCAGCAGAAGCTTCGATAAAGTAGTCTTCCCACAACCACTGCGACCTACAATGGCTATATGCTCTTTGTGTTTGACTGTAAAATTCAAATTTTTCAACACATACGCTTGCGAACTATCATATCTAAAACAAACATTTGATGCGACAATTTCATTATCTAGAATCTTCACGTCCTTTTTTTCTCTCAACTGATAGTCTAAGATTTCAAATATCCTTTTAAGTAATGGCTCATCATTTTTCAATCCCAGAATTGACTCTGTTATAGTAGAGATATGTTCAAATAGCTGATCATAATAACTCATAAATACCAATAACAACCCAACAGACATCTGATTATTAATAATTAGCAATCCACCGATAAAATAAAGATTTATCCTAACAATAAAAAAATCCTTAAATGCAATGAATGTTCGATTGATATACAAAAACACTTGGGATTTCATAAAAAGCCTTGATAGGGCTTTCCACTGACCCACAAATTTTTCCGACATATTTTCCACTAAATTATTCGCTTTTATTTCTTTCCAGTTCTGAATAGAAGAATGCAGGAAGTTCTCATAATGACCATATTTTTCACGATAATCGTTGGATATTTTCTTTGCTTTTTTACCCATAACTTTTGCAAATAAGAATGAAAACGGTATCATAGTTATTCCGAATAGTGCCAACACCCAATTCATATATATCAATATGGCTATTATAACGACGGCACTTATAATGGCATATAAGTAGTCCAAGCAGTGGGAATTTAGAAATTTTTCAAAAATAACTGTATCGTTTTCTACTCTGTTTTTCAAATCACCTATGTCATATTTACTGTAATCTTTATATTCTAATTTTGATAACTTCAATAGAATATTTTGTTTAAGCTTTAAATTAGTTTTTATAAAAAGGTTATTATATGTAATTTTATTTAATACAGTTACTAATGATTGAATACTGTATATGCCTATATTGCCCACTATTACCCATAAAAGAATATGTATTTTTCCGTCTATCATTACATCATTAATAAGCATCATGTAAAAAATAGGCGAAATTAAAGAAAGTACTAGAAAAATCACCTTAAATCCCGCTAAAGAGAAGTATAGGAATTTCTGAGTTTTTATGTATGGATATATTTTTTTAAATATTTGTATTCTCTCACTATTTATCCTAAACACTTGGTACCTCTTTCATCAGAGAATATTGCTTCTCAAAAAGTTGATTATATACATCACATTTCTCCATAAGTATTTCATGTCTATCATATCCTACGATTGAACCATTATTCAAAACTAAGACTTTATCAGCATTAATAATGGTAGATAGTCTATGAGCAATAACAATCATTGTACGCCCCGTACTAAGATGTTCCCAAGAATCTTTTATAACTTGTTCTGCCTCATTGTCTAATGAAGAAGTTGCTTCGTCAAAAATAAGAATTTTAGGGTTTTTAATAAAAATTCTAGCAATAACTAATCTTTGTTTTTGTCCGCCGGAAAGCATCCTTTTGTTGGTTCCTAACATTGTATCTAGCCCCTCAGGTAAGTTTCGTACAAAATCTGACAAATGAGATTTGGTTAAAGCTTTCCAAAGTTCTTCATCCCTAGAACTATCATTAGAAAAAATTAGATTATATCTTATAGTTTCGTCAAATATAAAAGCATCCTGATATACAATGCCGATTTGTTCTCTTAATTTGTGCAAATTAAAGTCTCGAACATCAAACCCGTCAATCGAGATTTTACCAGATTTGACCGCATATAATTTAATAATGAGATTTACTATGGTACTCTTTCCAGCACCACTATTTCCTACTAAAGCAATTTTTTTCCCTGACTCAATGGTAAATGAAACATCTCGCAAAACTGAAGTATTGTCGTTGTACCCAAAAACTACATTTTCAAAAGTTATATATCCCTTAGATATTTCAAAACATGATTTATTTTCTTTGAAGTCTTCACTTGATTCCTCCAATAATTTCATAATTCTATCAAAGCTCACTATATTGCCAGCAATCGAATTGGCTTTATTATTTAAATTATTGAAAACAGAAACACATGTCCCAAAATAGTTTATACATGCAGTAAATCCTCCAAGAGATAAACACCCATTATAAATTAATACAGCCGAAATAATGTATAAAACCAATTGCCCAATTAAAGATATACCTGAATTGATTCTCTCAGAAATAACTTCTACTTTGTTTGCATTTATTTGCAATCGAATAATTCTAATGGTTTTTCCAATGTAATCTAAAAATATATTTTTCGTTGCAGATAAAAGCTTTATATCCTGCATGCCTTTAATCATTTCAAACAACCATGAAGATAGAATTCCTTTTTGTTCAGATATTTGTTTGTAATACAACTTAACTTTTTTAGCATACCATCTTGATACATAAACCGTAACTGGAATCAGAACAATAACTATTATCGATAATATCCAATTGATTGTATAAATAATATAGAGGGAAAACATGAGATTTAATATTCTAGAAAAGCCGAAAAAAACATTATTGTGAATAAAATTCATTATCTGTTCTGTATCACTATTTATTTTGTAAATTACGTCGCCTGTATGCAACGATAAGAATGAAGCACCTTTATATGATAACACTTTATCAAATAGTGCTTTTCGTATATCAAATATAAAACTTGTCATTAGTTTTGCCCAAATCATGTTAATAAAAAAATGAATTGACTGGTCAATAAGAAAAATTAATCCATATAGCAAGGCGATTTGAATAAATATATCTAAGTTCTTTTTATAGAAAACTTCATCTACAAGTTTGCCAAAAACATATGGGTATAATGCACCTGAGAATGCAGAAATAATAATAGCTAGAAAAATAACAATAAATTTGTATTTATGTAGCTTAGCAAATTTTAGTATAAATTTTATTTTATCTTTCATGTAAGGATCTCCAAAATTTTAGATTTAAATTGGATTCAGTTAAGTTGTATACTATCTGCATAATTATTGCCATATAATTTATGCATATCATATAAAAGCCAAGCTTTGGTTTCCTTTTACATTTAAAACATAATCAGTATATTAGCATATTTTAGGATTAATTGTCAATAAAATAATAAATATCAATTAATTAACTAATATTCTATTAGCTATAGAATTTTATAGAATTGCAACATAATATTGATACAGAAAAGTTTTACAGTTGAATATAAAGAAAATGGCTCATAGATACTGTATCAAACATTTATTTGACAAGATTTATTTAGTTTCACCTAATAAATGGTAAGACATTGATCCATAGCCCAATTTATAATATTTAGGTTACAGTTCAGATGTAGAATAATAAAAGCACTCCAAATATATAATACCTCCCAAGTAGACAAGGTAAATAACCAAATCTACGTGGGAGGTATTTTTTATAGGGCGAAAAGCTAAATACTCTACGGAAGAAAGCAAAAGGCTGTAGAGGATTATTTAACTACATCTGAACTGTAACGTATTTTCTGCTTCATATCCTGTAGAATCTTTGCAAGATCTTTTCTATCCAGTTTGCCATTCTGATTAGTTGGAAATGTATCTAGCCGTAGAAACTTAGACGGGATCATATAATCTGGCAAAGTCTTTAATAGAAATATATCTAAATCTGTCAGATCAGTATTTGAACTTGTTTGATAAAAAGCAATCAAATATTTATTAGCCATGTCATTTTCATGTACTAATATAGCAGCTTTTTTTACTTGCTCATGTGTCAACAGCTGATTTTCAATCTCTCCTAGTTCAATTCGTAACCCACGAAGCTTGATCTGCGAATCCATTCGTCCATGATACTCTATTTCTCCATCCGAATTCCAGCAGGCAATATCACCTGTTTTATATATTTTCTCTCCTTTGCAGAATGCATTTTCTACAAATCGTTCTTCTGTTAATACCTTATTATTAATATATCCCCTGGCTACTCCAACTCCTGCTATACAGAGTTCTCCAGTCTCATCAATATCTGTCATATTTTCGTTTTCATCCAATATATACAGCTTTATGTTATCAATTGGCTTTCCTATCGGTACTTGTTTTGCAGTCTTTTTCAGATTTGTGCAATTAAAACTCGTTACATCAATGGTTGCTTCGGTTGGACCATAGAGATTCCATAATTCCGTTCCTAATCCATTATGTAACACTTCATTGAAAAGATTTACCGTAGGAACTGATAATGCCTCTCCACTAACGATAACTTTTCTGAGTGATTCTATTTTCTTTAAATCGAACTTATTGGATACGTAATTAAGGAAAACCTCTAATATAGAAGGAACAAAGTGAAGAATAGTAACTCTTTCTTTTAGAATGATTTTTGTGATTGCCCGTGGATATTTTTCTTTATTAGGCGGAAGGATTACTAATTTTGCACCCACCATGCTCCACCATAGTAATTCCCACACAGAAACATCAAAACAAAATGTTGTTTTTTGTAGTAATGCGTCATTGTCAGTTAATTCAAATGTTCTCTGCATCCACAAAAGACGGTTAACCAATGATTTATGTTCAATCATAGCACCTTTTGGTTTTCCCGTTGAACCAGAGGTATAGATGATATAAGCTAAGTTATTAGAACGAGCTACAATTTCAGGATTGCTTTTATCCAAATCCCTAAATAATTCTGATTGATCTAAACATACAATTGGCATACCTTTTGTAACTTTATCAACAAATTGTGTTGTGGTCAAAACCAGTTTTGTATTGCTATTCTCTGTGCAGTACTGGATACGAGCAACGGGGTACTTTGGATCGATTGGCAGATACGCTGCACCTGCTTTAAGAATTCCCATAATACCAATAATCATTTCAAATGATCGCTCCACCATAATACCGACAACATCATCTGGACAAACATCTTGATTTCTTAAGTAATGTGCGACTTGATTAGCACGTTCATTAAGCTCACGATAAGTCATACTCTCTGCTTCGAATACAAGAGCAATATTATCTGGTTTTTTCAAGGCTTGTTCTTCAAAAAACTGATTGATAACCATATCCTCTGGAAACTCAACTGCTGTGTCATTAAATTTCTCAATCGTCTGTTTTAGTTCTTCTATACCGTTAACCTTATATGCCATTATTAACTCCCTTCTTCATAAGCACCTTCCTAGAATAGACTCCTTTTCGATGGTAGGAACTTGTTTACAATCTAATAAAGTCAACAATTACGAGTAGAAAGTGTTCATCATCTCCGTGAGATTAGCATTCTTTCATAATCTGACATAGTATTATTTTAAACATAATTTCAGGCCATCAAACCAGATTATACATCTGTAAAGTAAGATTCTTGATAATATCCTCTACTGTACAATAACTATTAAGTGAAATATTAGATATAATAAATTCATTTGGTAAACTAATAATGCACTTTCTCAATTCTTTCTTTAATACTTCAAAAAGCACCTTTTAATAGACTGCTATTATATGGTTGTACATCCAATTAATAAAATAACATGTCCTCATCAACTATTAAAGTGCCTCCTATAATAAATTATACAATATAATTGTTTAATATATATAATAATATGTGTGTTTCTTAATTATAGTTTTATGTTTTGCTTTGTATTTGTTACATTCAGTTCTAGACTAAGTCTACACTGCAGAAATGTAGAAATAATTTAGAAGTTCTTGACATAATAGGAGCAAAATGATATAAAGCAATTAACATAATCAATAAATTGAGTTTTATGATTTGTATTCATGTTATGAACCGAAGCGGTAAATGGGTAAGAAGCCGGATTGATTTTTTGTGACTAGTTGGGAGGAAAATTATTAATCCAGATAATACCTTCCTGTAAATACTGTTTTTAAAATATTCCATTATAGTTACAGGGTCAGATATAACTGTGATAATTAACCGATGGTCGATAAATGTTTATATTGACAAATTTACATTGTTTAAGGTATTAGTTATGAGAGGAGAGAATATGCTACTGGTTCAATCTCTGCACCATTTATTTTTCTTATATCCCCATAATGCTTTACAAAGGGAAGTCTCTTTGTTGTAACCCTTATGGGGAATGGCTCGATTTCACTTGCCCATATTGGAGTTATGTCATTTATTACAGCACCCAGCGAAAAACCTCCGCTTCCATCAAAAAGGCTGCCAAGTGTAAGTTTACTCATTGGCAGCCACCACCTCGTTGTATGTAATTTTTATGCCATCCCTAATAAGAAACACATCGCTGTCAGAACCCTTTTGTTCTATATATCTCTTTACGATAACATCCGCATATTTTTCATCAAGTTCAATTGTGTGACAGACTCTGTTTGTTTGCTCACAGGCAATCAGCGTTGAACCGCTACCGCCGAACGGGTCAAGTACAATACAATTGCTCATACTGCTGTTAGTAATAGGGTAGGCGCAAAGTGCAATTGGCTTCATTGTAGGATGCAGGTCATTCTTCGAAGGTCGGTCAAAATTCCAGATAGTACTCTGCTTTCTATCTGAATACCATTTGTGCGTACCATCCTTTCTCCAACCAAAAAGAACAGGCTATAGTGATAGGTAAGATTTTGATATTGTCTCCATCTTTTCCCCCACTTCACACCGTACATGAGAGTTTCCCCTCATACGGCGTTCCATCAATTTTGTTAAGTATTAAATAATATGGTTACCAGCTTTTTCTCTATAATTATTTATAGATTTGAGTTCTCCGATATTAGGTTTGACAATGTCTAAATATTTTACAATTGTTTCAGTTTCCGTTGCGTGAATTAATTTATGTACTGGTTTGGTAACAAAAATCAAATTACTATACTTATCTGTACCATTCAGTTTCCTTGGTAATATGTGATGTGCATCCATTTCACCTATTTGAAGAACGGCTTTTGTTATACGGCAACGTCCATTTTGGGCAATATATAGCGAAATTCGGTTGTCATTGTATTCGACCGTTTCTGACCTTATAGGATTTTGCATTAAATACCGTACTATAGCCATATTGGCTCTTTTCAAACGCTCATGTATTAATGCTCTGCCCACAACAGTATAATCACATATCTCATTTTTGAAATTATATGGTGGTTTGGTTTTGATATGTGCTACAGGATATAACGTTATTCCTTTAATGCTTTGTAAATTTCCCACATATCCACCATAAAATTTTTGAAATGTCTTGTTTCTTTCACCACGCAATTTAATTCTGCATTTCAATTTGTTATAAAGACACCGTCTGACAACTAAGGCAATTTGATTAAAGTCTTTACTGACCATACTTGCAACCCTGTAATAATTATGCACTCCTAAAACTGTAGAATTATAATTACTGATGCTTTGTACGGTAGTATTTTCATCAATCCGTTTTATAGCTGTTTTTAACTTCTCAATACATTTCTTCTTCGATTTTTTAGTCATTTCTGAATGAATGACATATTTTTTTCTCTTAGGTACTGCCTTTATTTTTATTCCTAAAAATTCTGTATATCCCCGCCTAAGATTTGTAATTTTAGATTTTTCAGGATTAATTTCTAATCCTAATCTGTCTTTTAACCACATTTCGACCGCATTAAATATTTTTACTGCATTAGAATGGGACTTACAAAAAATTTTAAAATCATCTGCATACCTTACAACATACATTTCTTTTAGCTTGGTTGTTCTTAATGCGGAGTATTTGTCAGCACTATATTTATATGGATAGTTTGTTTTCATTGAATGCCATTGGCTATCTATCCACCAATCTAGTTCATTTAAAACGATATTAGACAGTAACGGTGATAACACCCCACCTTGCGGGGTTCCGATTTTCGGAATGCCTTTGTTCTGCACTTAGGCTTTTAGCATTCTGCCAATTATACAAATCAAGTTTTTATCTTGAATGCCTAAACTCCAAAGCTGCTTCATCAGTTTTTCATGGCTGACATTATCAAAAAATCCCTTAATATCAATATCTACAACATGGTACATCTTGTTAATATTTATCAAATGATACGCTCTCGCTATTGCATGATGTGTGCTTCTATTTGGTCTGAAGCCATAACTGTAATTGTAAAACTTTGCTTCACATATAGGTTCTAGCACTGTCAATGACGGTGATAAAATGTAAGAAAGTAGCGGTTAAATTTTGTATGTATATGGCGGTAACAAAATAACTTATGATACACTCCAAATAAAACTTATGGAGTG